>JACMLD010000541.1 GCA_014379785.1 Chitinophagaceae bacterium | reverse complement strand
TTTTCCCTCTATGAAATATTTCTTATTTGCCGTAATTACTATCCTTCTTGGCTGCGAAAACCACACCGATTTTCCGGAAGGAGGTTTTCCATATCCAGAGAACATTGATAAAAATGATACCAATCTTTACTACTATCAGATAAAAAATATTGAGCCTGCGAGAGATGCATTCCATAATAGTTATGCTTATTTGATGTATCGACCCTTTAATGAAGCAAATCTCAGCGTCAAACCGCAGGCAAAAGAAACTTTCAGGTTTACATATGGAGGTGCTTTCGGCGATGTGATCATTATTACAGTAACCGAAGATTTGATTTCAGTAAAAAGCGGTTCGCCACGCATATTATATAACGAGGATACATCACGTTTATCAGTGACCGAAAATTTTCACCTTCGCTTTCTGAACAAAAATTTTCCGGTCAACGCCAATAGGAGACGCTCGCAAAAAAGAAATTATCTGGACTCAATGACAAAACTTTATCCAAAACTGAGAGATCCCGCTTACTATCATTATCTGTACGGTAGAACAATCAATAAGACAGGTGAAATGTTTAGCTACAAAATATCCAAACAGAAAATTACCAGGGAGCAATATATATCGTTAAGGCGGACTATTAACTCATCCGGCTTTTGGACACTCCCTCCAAAAATTGAGTGCGACTACCCGCCAACGGATGGGTACGGATTTGTGTTGGAGGCAAATACAAAAACAAAATATCAGGTTGTTCAGGCATCAGCTTGTGGGGACGATACAACAGCGTTTACAAAAGCTTGCCAAAGAATAGTTGATTTTGCAAAAATGGACAAGGAAATAAATCTTATGTGGAGTGGTGAGTTAGAAACAGTAGAGGACCAATGAACGATTAGTGAAAAAGGTGGCCGGGTCGACTTCTGCAAATCCGGCTATGATGCAGTGTCGTCCAATCTCAGGTGGCTTTGTTCTTCCAAAGTCTCCGCACTGGTCATTCCCGTAAACCATTTGTAAAAATTCGGGAAGTAATTTTTCCAAACCACTTCATCATGGGTACCGCCTGCATCTATCTGGTAAGTAACGTCTATAAATGGATGTTTTCGGAATATTTTGACCATTGTGGCGACTTCAGCAACCATGTTTTCTGACTCCAAAGCACCTCCATAAAAATACCAGCGTTGTGGCGTTTCTGTTTGGGAATAAGAATTTTTTGCCAGGACTTCATCGGCTTCCTGAAATATTCGTGGGGCATCGAGCCAGATAGCAGGAGAGAAAATTCCAACAACCCCATAAATATGTGGAAAATATAGTCCGGCATAAAGTGAAATCAAACCGCCCATGGAGCTGCCTGCAATGGCTGTATCCTTTGGTTCATGCAGGGTTCTGAGGTTATTGTCTACCCAGGGTTTCAGTACTTCTGTGATATCTTTCAGATACAATGATCCTTCCGCGGAGCCGTGATCAGGATGATCATGCAGCATGTATTCCGACATCCTGTGTTCCGCACCATTGTCGATACCGATGACAATCACTTTACCATTTTCTGCATCGAGCGTTTCATCTATGCCCCATTCGGATCCGAATGCATTAAACTCATCAAACAGATTTTGTCCATCGTGCATATAGATGACGCGATAGTGCTGATCTGAAGTATGATAGTCCTTTGGCAGGTAAACCCACAGACGCCGGTGGCGATTTAAAGATGGGAAATAAAAGTTTTCATCAAGAATCGAGACATTATCCGTTGCAGTACCAAACATGTTACGAAGATACAGCACTTACCGGCACTGCCATCCAGTCGCCTTTTCCGGACTGCTCGCCTGCTGCAAGGTCACCAGGTTCTGGGCGAACTGGGAACCAGGGCTGCTAATAGAAATATAATAGCCAGGATATGTAACGCTTTCCAGCGCAACGGTTTTCACGCCTTTTACATCAGGCATTTTGTGGACAAAAAACTTATATCCATCACCCGGATCGGTACTGGTGGTATTCAAAGCATACATATGCTTCTCCGCGCCATTGCTGGATTTGCCGGCTCCGAGCCATATTTTTTTGTTCTTGTCGAGGCGTAGCGTAAAACAGACCTTGCTCCCGTCTTCGGTTTTCGATGTGTTCACTTCAAATTCGCATTGTTCGTCGATCGCCAATTGATTCATGCTGTAGGAGGTCACGACATTATCACGGTACATCACGGCCCCGTTTGTCTTCAGGAATGTATATTTCCCGGGCAGCTCGTCATAGGTTAAGATCCATGTCTGTGGGTAGTGTTCCAAAAGGCTCGGAAGCACAGCTCCATTTTTCTTTGAGCAGGCTGTGATCGATAATATGGCGACGATTACAAATGACAATTTTTTCATTGTATGCAGTTTGATAATGATATGGTCGAATTACCATGCAGATTTAAACATCATTACCAAAACTACCCTTGCATATCTATCTAACGGTTTTGTCTATTTTTTTAACGGTATGATCACTTGCCGCCCTTAATCTGTGCATCTATCCATGTCCGAATCTTCGCATCCAGTATGGAGAGTGGCATGGCGCCATCTTTCAGCACCTGGTTGTGGAAATCCTGGATCCTGAACTTACTCCCCAGCCTCTCCTGCGCGAGTTTCCTCAATTCCAGAATTTTCTGCTCTCCTATTTTATAACTGAGCGCCTGGGCAGGCACCACCATATACCGTTCTATTCTTTGTTCGGCTATATCTCTTGTCAGTGGCTGATTTTCGAGGATATATCCAATCGCTTTCTCCCGCGTCCATCCTTTGTAATGCAGTCCAACATCCACTACCAATCTGACAGACCGTTCCATGTCAGCGTTGAGTCTTCCAAGATATTGATAAGGGTCCGTGTACATCCCCATTTCTTTGCCGAGTGTTTCTGCATACAACCCCCAGCCTTCCGAAAACGCGCCGAAGAAAGCCGACTTCATAAATTCGGGCGCCTCCATCTCCTGTTGTAACGCTACCTGGAAATGATGCCCGGGTATCGCCTCATGCAGGAACAGCGTTTCCATATAAGATGCGTTGTATTTTTTGGCTTCCGGGATTACTTCATAGAAAACGCCCTTTCGGCTGCCATCGGGCGCACCCCGTTTGTATTGTGCGTTTGCACCCACTTCTCTGAACTTCTCTGTGGCCCTGATCTCGAAATCAGCTTTGGGCAGCAGGTCAAACATTCTCGAAATGGCAGGTTGTAATTTGGCCTTAAAACTTCCGAATCGCTCAAGCACTTCTTCCTGAGTTGCGAATGGAAAAAATTTAGGATCTGTTTTTACATATTCGAAGAACGCCGGTAGGTCTGATTTGAAGCCCGTCACAATTCTGACAGAGTCCATTTCTTTTCGGATCCTTGCGACTTCACGAATGCCAAGATCAAAAATCTTTTCAGGATCCATTGGTGAAGTTGCCCAGTAATTTATAAAGTACCGGTACTCCTCCTTGCCACCGGCATTGTCGAGCAATCCCGAAGAGTTTCGGGCGGCAGGAATATAGGTGCCAACGAGATAATCGTGCATTCTTTTGTAAGCCGGACGAATAACCTCATCAATGCTTTTGCGATATTCATTGGTGAGCCGTTTTTTTTCTTCTTCACTAAATGCAACCGGTATGGAAGTAATGGGTTTATAAAAAATCGAAGAATCCGCCGGCAAATCAAACAGCGGTTTGAGTTGTTGGGGCACTTTCAACATGGAAGCTTTCGGATTTGTGTTGCCCAATCTGATACCTTCATTCATTCTCATAATTGCGGTATCCACCCATTGAGCGAAAGTTTTCTGCCGCTTCAGCCAGTCATCGTAATCTTTTACAGTTTTAAATGGCACTGCACCCGTGCCTGAACCCAGCGAAGCAAAGGCAGTAAGAAAACTGAATACAAACTGATCGACCGGCCGGTAGATTGGCCTTCCATTTGACAGATTGATGGCAATGCCTTCCAGATCGCGTTTGAGGCTAAACTGGAATATTTTCAGCACCAGCTGATCTTTTGGTGTCAGCCTCTTTGCCTGGAGTCTGTTAGCCGAATCGAGATAACGGGTCGCCAGCGCCTTCGACTGGTTGATATACGTACGGCCAATGGTGATTTCCAACTGGTCGTTATATGTCAGCACGCCCGCACCGGTTGCAGTCAACGGATTCATTCCCAGGAATTCCTTCCAGTAGTTGCTGGTAATGGATTGCAGGTGTGGGGAGTCGGTTGACTGCTGTGCTGCAATCTGGGAAAACGAGAATACGATAAAGGCGAGGAAGAACAAGCTACGATTTAGGGGATGCTTCATCTATGAAAGATAAGAACAAAACTATTGCGGAAAATGCGGTCATTTACCGCAGGTTGACCCTTCCGCCCAGGCCTTGAATTCAGCAGTTCTTTCTCGCGGAAGGATGATTTCTTCTTGCGCATTCATTCCTTTAACCAATAGTTTGAGGCGACTGTTGAAATAAGGCTTCATTTGCTTTATTGCAGCAATATTGACTATAAAGCTTCGGTTGGTCCGGAAAAAAAGCTCGGGGTCAAGTATTCCAGAAAGTGATTCCAAAGTATGATCCACAGTGTAGCGGTTGCCGTCCTTATCAACCATATTGGTAATTTTATTATCAGACGCAAAAAAGGCGATGTCGCTCACATCAACAAAAAAAATCCGCTGCCCTACCCTGCCCAGAAATCGCTTCTTATAGTCTCTTTTATTCCAGTCCGACAATAGCAGATTTAAATCTGGCGCCGGGAAAGCCTCTTTTAAAGTTCTGAATTTGGTCAAGGCGACGGCAAGGGATTCTTGACTCACCGGTTTCAGAATATAATCGATGCTAAACATTTTGAATGCGTCAAAGACGTAATGGTCGTATGCTGTAGTAAATATCACTGGTCGGGTGCAGTTGACCTGCCTGAATATTTCAAAGCTCAACCCGTCCGAGAGATAAATATCGAGTAGCAAGAGGTCTGGATGTGTATGACTTTTCAGGTAGCTCACAGTGTCTTCTATGCTTTCAAGGCATGCTGAGACTTCGATCGAAGGATCATAATTTTTAATAATTTCCTGAAGCCTCACTGTCGCCAGTTTTTCGTCTTCGACAATGACTATTTTCATATCATATCAATTTATCATTAGCAGTGGCAGAGTCACTTTGAATTCCAGACCGGTATTGCTGATAACGACGTCTTTGCTGGATATGAGTGCGTAGCGTTTGATAATGTTTGCGAGACCGGTCTTCGAACCCGGTCCGGCATCAGTGCGGACCTGCAGATTATTAGATACAAATATTTCCTCACTGGCATTGGCATGTATTGTCAATCTCAAAGGCCGGCTGTTACTTACAATATTGTGTTTGATTGCGTTTTCAATCAGCATTTGCAATGCCGCCGGTACTATATACATGGATCGGTATCTATCTGGAATATCAATGTGTACCTGCAAGCCACCGTTAAACCTGGTCTTTAATAAAAATAAATAGGGTTCAATAAAATCCAACTCCTTGTTTAAGTCAACCAGCTCCTTTTCCTGGTTGTTGAGGATATAGCGGTATACTTTGCAAAATTCTTCAATAAAATGATTTGCTTCCGGATTGTCTTTTATGACCATGCCCGACAACACATTCAGGTTATTGAAAAGAAAATGTGGATTTATCTGACTTTTTACCAATTGCAATTGCGCCTGCTCATTGTTTCGCCGTAGTTCCTCCGCTTCAGCATGCCGGAGTCTGAATTCATTAAAATAGAAATGAATCGTATTGAGCAAATGAAAGAAAAGGTTTGCCAGTCCGCCGTAAATGATATTGAGTTTTAGGGGATTGATGTTTTGACTCAGTTCCCGGCTGTGAAGAATGTTACCTACGAAATACACCACCAATGTGACTGAAACAATTGTTACAAGACTTCCAGCCAGAAAAAAGCAAATCAGAAAGCGTATTTTATTGCTCCGGGAAAAAGCTTTCTGTACGAGTGGTTCTATAATGCGGTTGCCCTCCCATATCAGAAAAGTAATGCAGGATATCGTTAGCAGAGCATAGTACCAGCTTATCTCAATGTGAAAGTAATAATACACTTCACATAAAATCGTGCTGATAAAGGTTAGAACCGATAACAGAGCAATTACTAAATACCTGTAAGGGTTGTTAAACATCCCGGTTGTGTTGAAGCAATGCGGTTAAACAAGATTTAACCGCATTGCTAAAAATGCTAATCAAAATCATTATGGTAGCAAAACCCTGTCAATCAAATGCACCACACCATTAGTGGAAACAATGTTTGTAGTAGAAATGTTTGATCTGTTTCCTGCATTGCCATTTCCCGTAATCGATGGTCCGCCACCTGTTCCATTGGTTAGATTGATGGAAGTATTGCCACCTGCAAGCATGGCCAGATTGCCGTTTGCTAGATCAGATGAGAAGGCTCTTCCGCCAACGACATGGTACCGGAGCACAGCAAGCAGGGTAGCAACGGGGATATCATCAATTTTACTTACGCCAAGTGCACCAAGCAATTGTATAAATGCAGCATTGGTAGGTGCGAACACTGTAATCCTCGCTGTGCTGAGGGTTGCTATCAATGTAGGATCACCACCAGGGGCGTTATTGGCCCGTAACACTGCCTTGACAAGCGAATCCAGCACTGTGACTGAAGCCTGGGCTGTCTGGACGGTATTGCCGACCGGCACATTCAAAACTCTGCCAATTCTGTGCACAACGCCGTTGTCAGCATTGATATCGGCTTGAGTTACACGCACCCCGTTGACAAACACACTATTGGCATTTCTGGTTACAAATACCGAATCACCGTTGGCGGTGACCACTTTTGCATTTGGCCCTGAAGGCACATCGGCTGCCAGTACTTTGGCAGGTATGGTGTGATAAAGCAGCAGTTTCTGTACATCAGCTTGTGTAAGCGTATTTAAAACAGTAGTTGTGATACCCGATGCAGTAAAAGCAGCATCATCTGGTGCGAATACTGTAAACGGACCTGTGCCGCTAAGGGTAGTTTGCAGGTTGGCTTTTAAAACTGCCGCTTCCAGGGTATTGAAATCGGCACTGGCCACCACAATGTCAGTGATGGTGTTGGATGCGGGTGGATTGTCATCATCGTTATCGCAGGCAGTAAAAAAAAGAAGACTGCATAAAGCGAATGCAAGCACTGAACTGGAAGATTGGTGTACTTTTTTCATACTTATATAGTTTAGTATGATAACCGCAAGAACCTGATTACGGAATCTCCAAGGTTGTGAACTCTGGAAAAAAAGGTGTGAAGCATAGGATTGAGGGTGTGAACCTGGAATAAAAAAATCATTTCCCTTTTGTTGCCTCAATAACCAGCTTCACCAGCTCACCTATTTTATTGTCATCCATCCAGCGCGTCACTATCAGGAGATCATGTTGCTGGTCGATTACAATGTAGTTGCCTCCGAATCCTGCAGCGTAATAAATATTCTTCGATACGCCTTTCCATTTCTCCTCTGCGTTGAGCCACCATAGGTATCCATACTCTGCGTTGGCAGGTGATGGGTTCTGTACGCGTTTCACCCATTCTGAAGAAACAAGTTGCTGATTTTTCCATTTGCCATTTCGCAAGAATAGCAATCCAAAGCGGGCCTGATCAAGCGTATTAATAAAAATGCCGCCGCCGTGATGGCCACCACCGCTGACCGACTGCATCATTTGTCCGTCGAGCGTTACGTAAGAATTTTCATAACCGAACCAGCGCCATGTTGTGGAAGCTCCGATGGGATCCATGATCTTATCCCTTAGTACCACAGGCAAAGGTTGCCGATAGACTTGCAGCAAAGAATACGCGAGCAGGTTAACCCTGACGTCATTGTATTTGTAAACCTTTCCTGGTTCGTTCAGTGTCCGATTCTTCCAGTCGTCCACTCCACCTTCCCGGGAAGGGCGATCCGCCCAGTCGTGACTCTCGAACAGGGTTCCGCTCCAGTCCGAAGATTGATTGAGCAGGTGTTCCCAGGTGATCTTTGCATTGTGTTTGCCGCTGAATGTACCGTCCCAGACATAGCCACTGACCGTATCCGTGATATTCCTGATCAGTCGCTGATCCACTGCCAGTCCGGCAATCGTAGACAGATAACTTTTTGTTACGCTGAATGTCATGTCTACACGGGAGATATCGCCCCATTTCGCCAGTATATACCCGTTTTTTATGACGAGCCCCGCGGGTCCGCCATGTTCTTTCATTGGTCCGACTATTTTGTATCCCGGCTCACGTGCGTAGGATTTATAGTTCGCGATTCGAAGGTCGCGGCCGACCGGATTTTCACTTCTTTCGGCGAGTCGAACAGCGCTGTCGAGCAGCGATTTGTTCATGCCCGCTTCCGCGGCGGTTCTTGATTGCCAGACAGTGTCGGGGAAATAGGGTGACTGACCGTAGGCAACGTTCAAGAAAAGTAAAAAGACAAGGGAAATGTGTAGTGATCTGGTGTGCATACGATGATAATTGAAGTGCTTGTCGAAAGATAGTTCAAATCCTGAAAACCGTAGGGATAGCCGTTAGATTCCCACATTATGTAATCGCATAAATTCGTGCATCCAACCTCAAACCAGCCTGCATGAGAAGATATTTACTTCTATTATACATCCTTGTATTTAATACCGCTATTGGGCAACAACCGCTTTCGCGGAGCCTGAAATCCACCAAATTCAGATACTTATATCAAGTTACACCCGCCGAAGCACTAAAATTATACAACACCAACCTCCGCAAAGTAAACGACAGTTATCTGCATACATTGGTTGACTCTTTTCATATAAAAACTCCGGTTCCAAAATTACAGGCTGGGAACTACCTTCTGATACATGCCGACTCAGATAAACTTCAATACGAGCTGGTATCTTCAGGAGATGTGCAATTGAAGCTGGTCAACAATAAAAGAGATTTGAATGTTTTACTGCATGACAACCAGGGGACGATTATACAAGCTGCAGCAGTTAAACTCAACGGGCGACCAGTTAAATTCGATCCTTCAACTCAAAGCTATCGATTAAATAATCGGAAGAAATCAGGCAGTCTTCAGGTTACTCACGCAAACACTGTTTACTATTTCCACCTAAAAACCAATCAAAGGCCTGGTAGAAGTCTTTTTTCTGTCACTGAAAAACTGATAACTGCATTTCCTATGAAATATATAACAAAGACAATCAGAAGATGGCGGTTTGGTTCCGACTCTTATAATGATTACTTTAATCGACAGGTACCTTACGAATCCCGGTACAGAGGCTTTATGAGCTTTAATAAGCCAATGTACAAACCGGGAGATACCGTGAGATTCAAAGCCTTTATAACAAACAAAATAGGAAAAGGAGTTGATGAGTCCCTGATTGTGAGAATAAGCAACCAGTACCTTGATATAGATACAATTATTACTACTTTAAAGCCTTACCGGCCCGGTGGATATTCCGGTGAATTCGTATTGAATGACAGTTTGGATCTCGATCTCGACGACGATTATCTTATTACGATTGAAAAACAAAGCAGCCGAAAGTATGACCTTGATACTTATGACGGAGACCTTGCCGACGATGACTATGCTGCGAAGCGAAAAATTCTGATGCGGGGGAAGTTCAGCTACGAAGAATATGAACTGGAGTCAATCACTTTCAAAGCGAGGGCAGATTCAAAAGAGCATCTGAAAGGAAGCGAGTTTTCTATTTTTTTAAAGGGAACAGATGAAAACGATCTGCCTGTGATGGATGGAAGGCTACAGATCACTGTCCTGCCCTCTTTCTACAGCAAAATATCCTTTCACAACTCAAACCTTTTTATTCCCGATACACTTTGGTCGCACAATCAGCCTCTGGAAAATATCGGCGAAACGAAGATCACAATTCCGGATAGTCTCTTTCCTTCCGCTTCATTCGATTACGAAATACATTGCACTCTTCTCAACAGCAACAACGAAAGACATTCACAGACTCTACATGCTTCTTTTCATGGTCAGCAATCCCATATTACTTTCAATATCAGAAAGGACAGTCTTGCAATTGATTTGAAGGAGAAAAGCCAATCGAAAAACTTGCCTGCAAATATTTACGCATACACCGCAACTGGTGACACATTACAAAACATTATGGCCAATCTGCCGACCAGCATCAAGGTCAATCCTTATGCAAGCCACTATGAAGTCGTATGCGCCGGACTTTCCAAAACCTACCATCCGGCTCATTCAAAAGGAATGGTTTCAGCGCTGGCGATCAGAACAAAAGATTCATTGCATCTTCAACTTAATAATCCAAACCACCTGCCGGTATGGTATACACTTTTTGCCGGCAATAAGATAGTTGGCAAAGGATACGGAGAGTCTTTGTCATTGAACACGAGGACAACGACGAGAAAAAACTATTTTTTTTCCATCCAGTATGTGTATGCGAACGAAGTTTATAGTGAGGATTATACCATTCCATACAAGGACAAACTCTTAAAACTTACAGTAAACGCACCGCTCAGCATCTACCCTGGCCAGACGACTGAAATAGAAATCGGGGTCAGTGATGCCGAAGACAAACCTGTTGCAGGAGCTGATATCACGGCTTATGCGTTTACCAAAAAACTCCATAGCACCAATAGCCCCCACATACCATATATGGGGAAAATATATCCCGAACGAAAAAGAGGTCCTGCATTTCGGACGGCTGCAAGTGAAGAATGGAAGCATCTCTCTAAATTAAACTGGGCGCATTGGAGCAAAGAAATGGGGCTTGACACGATTGAATTTTATAAGTTTCTATATCCCGATAATATATATATTAACAAGGAAGCGGCTAAGGACAGCATCACGCAAATAGCACCTTTTGTGGTGATAAATGGCGAGATTCAACCCATCCATATTCTGTACATCGACGAAACTCCCCATTATTTCAGCAAATCACAACATCTGTCAAAATACAGCTTCAGGGTTTCACCAGGCAGGCATAGCTTACGAATCAGGACACACAACCGGGTAGTTTGGCTGAAGGAAATCACCGTTCCAAAAGGTTTCAAAACCATTATCAGCATCAATGCCGACACCAGTAATAAAATGATAACAATACAGAAAGCTCCGGACACATTGACTCTTCCGGAACAGGCCACGATGGCCAAATATTCCATTCTGGTCAGCAACGTGCAAGGCGAGTATCTGAATTATATATCGCAGGATAAAAACTATTTCCTTCTACCGAACGAAAAGTACCAGTCCTATAATCCCGGCAACAGCCTTGTTGGTCCGCTCATGCCTCAACTTGCTGATTTGGTTGTATTGGAAAAATTCCGCCAGGCCTTTGAAGTGGAGGGCGGATATTTCTACCAGATCACAAAAGGATTGATCAAGCAAAAAGAATTAAAGAGACACCCCTTTAACAGCTCGCTTTCTGATGAGACTCCTGCTCTTAGGTTCAGCGATCTGGTACTCACAGGTCAGGAGATTGATAGTTTATGGAACGAATACCTGAATAATAGAAGCGCAAGCGAAGACCTTTTCATGAATCCATTCGTAAATAAAAAAGGGAACGGGGCGCTACATATTGACATCAAACCATCAGCGCGAAACAATTCACTCTTTGTAAGAAATATTTTTTTGTTCCGTTATGATGATACTGACTTTCTGCGGGTATATAAGGGGCAAAGCAGAAATCTTGGTTTCCTCGCACCCGGCACATATCGCTTACTTTTTTTGCTGAAAGATGACAAGTACCTGTCCCGCGATAGTATTCAAATCCTTTCGAACGGTTTGAACTACTATTCGATACTTTCTGATGGCATCAGGCAGGCTGACGCTATGAGCAGAAAACTGTCCGGCTTGATAAAAGAACGCGAACTTTCTAACCGCGGTAGTTCCCATGGGTTGAATGAGATCATCGAAAGCTTCAATTCGGAATATCTGGACTCATCGTCTTTTACCAATACTGCTTATGGCCGTGTGGAAGATGAAAAAGGTCAACCAATCATCGCTGCCAGCATTGTTGTCAAGGGTACTCATTTCGGTACCATCACTGATAAAAATGGGCACTACAAACTGAATGTCCCGTTAAATGGAACTTTGATTTTCGAATGCGTTGGATATCAGACCCGGGAGCGGAAAATTTCGAATGGACTTATCAATGTCGTTTTGAGAGAGATCAATAATAATCTGCAGGAAGTTGTAGTGACTGCGTTTGCATCGGCGGAAAAACGATCGTTGGCGTTCATGGCCGAAAGTAGTGGTGAATTACAGGGTCGCGCGCCAGGGCTAATGGTCCGGGGCGCAGCATCATTACAATCAAATGCCAAACCCCTTATACTGATAAACGGTGTTCCGTATGAAGGTGCACTCGACGATCTGGATAAAGGACTAATAAACAACCTGAGCATTTTAAATGGAGACATTGCTTTGGGCCTGTATGGTGCGAAAGCCGCTAATGGAGCTATTCTGATCACAACAAAAAGTCTGAATTCAGTGCCAGATAATGGCGCTCTGGTCGGCGATGCTTCCAATTCGCTTCGACGAAAATTCAGGGACTATGCTTACTGGCAGCCAACCCTTCGCACAGACAAAGACGGCAAAGTTCGTTTTAATACAACCTTCCCTGATGATATCACAAACTGGCTCACCTATGCCATTGCATTCGCAGATAAAAAACAAACGGGATATTCTGAAGGACTCATTCGGTCGTTTAAATCTCTCAGTATTAATTTATCCCTTCCACAGTTTGCGGTTGAAGGAGACAGATTGAACTTTATAGGCAAGACCATGAATTATGGTTCGGACAGCGTCGCATTTGGCAGAAAAATAAAAATCGATGACCGTTTGATAAGAGAGGGTGAGGTGAATATGAAAAATGTATTCATAGACACCGTTTTATTTGAGGTACCACAGACTGATTCTGTCAGGTTTCATATTGAGTTGACAAAAATGGATGGATACTTTGATGGAGAAGAGCGAACTATACCGGTTTTCAGGCAAGGCGTGATTGAAACCAGGGGCGTCTTTGCTGCTCTCAATGGCGATACCAGTCTGACTTTGCAACTGGATCCCAAGCTTGGCCCCATAACCCTTTATGCAGAAGGATCAGTATTACCGGCAATGTTAGATGAGACAGAAAAACTTTACAGGTATGAATATCTGTGTAATGAGCAGCTGGCATCAAAGCTAAAGGCACTTCTTTATCAGAAAAAGATATGTAGTTATCTGAAAAAAGAGTTTGAGAAAGAAAAGGCAATAGCCGACATCATAAAAAGATTGATCAACAATAAAACAGGTAACCTTTGGGGCTGGTGGGTAACAAACGAGCCTGTACCATGGATATCTTTGCATGTAATAGAAGCATTGCTGCAAGCGGAAAAAGATGGATACAAAATAGATATTCCAAAAGCAGCTATCACTGACCACCTGGTTTTCAATATGGAAAACTATCGAAGCAGAGATAAGCTAATCTCACTTCGACTGTTGCAACAGCTCCATGCCAGGGTGGATTATAAACGTTATATAGATACCCTGGAAAGTACAGTAAAGAAAATGCCGTTGTATGACAGACTGCGGTTTGTAGAATTGAAGCAGGACGCCGGTATTGAGGTTTCTGTTGACAGCCTGGTGTCTCTTTCCAGGCAAACATTGTTTGGCAATATATATTGGGGCGATGACGGGTACAGGTTTCTGGACAATGAGATTCAAAATACCATTTTGATGTATCGAATACTCAAACAAACAGGAGCCAATGAATCATCATTGAGAAAGATCCGAGGATACTTTCTGGAAAAACGAAAAGATGGGCAGTGGCGCAATACCTATGAATCAAGTTTGATACTCGAAACGATACTTCCTGACTTGATGATAAATGGAGAAATGCCCGCCGTGGCAAGTCTGACTTTGTCATCTGACCCCGGAAAGCTTATCAATAATTTTCCATACAAAAAGGTCGTTGATGGCACTGAGCCAATAACCATACGCAAGGAGGGCGGATTACCAGTCTATTTTACAGCTTACCAGCAAAGCTGGAACAAAGTGCCAGACCTCGTTGCAGGTGCCTTTACCGTGTCCACTAAATTTATTAAAGCCGGTGACAGTGTTTCTCTGTTAGAGGCCGGCGAACCTGTCAACCTATTGGTGACAGTGACGGCGAAAGGTGATGCAGACTATATAATGATTGAGATACCCATACCCGCTGGATGTTCTTATAAGGACAAGCCTCAGCCTCAGTTCAACAATGAGGTGCATCGGGAATATTTTAAGAGTAAAGTCAGTATATTTTGCAGCAGTTTGAAGCAGGGAACCTATACATTTACTGTTCCTTTGCTTCCAAGGTATACAGGCAACTTTCATCTGAATCCGGCAAAGGCTGAGATGATGTACTTTCCGGTTTTTTATGGAAGGGAGAAATTGAAACAGATTGTGATTGAATAGCAATGGAACATCTGACTACAATACGAGTGGCATTTCAGTGTACGTCCTCGGCATCGACGACAAAACATATCTTGCTAAAATCTACGGAAAAAATCGGAAAGGCGACCGTGACAGGGTATTGCATTAAGTTTAAAAGCCTAAAGGATATAAATTTAGATGTGCTCGAACAGGCGATTCAGGATGGAGTTGACAAATCAAGTGATAATTGAATTTTTAGGACCCAGACATTTCAAAAGCCTGAGCCATCAAATCCTGTTCACTGGCAGCAATCTTATATGCTTTCGCAACCTTTTGCCATTTACCTGCAGCTTGCCGTATTCTAGAAGTAATTGTCGCCGCTTTAGATCCGGACACTCTGAAATATTTTGCCACGGAACCCGCCAACTCAAAATCCAGTGAATTATCAGTCTCAGAAATATTTAGTGTTAAACCTCTCCCGTGATAAACAGGATTAACGTCAAATGCCGGAGACAGGGTCCATCCCTGGGGAGTGAGCAAAAAACCATGGTTACGAAGATGGTCATCTGTGTTTTTTACAGAAATATTAAACACAATTCTTCGCCATAATTCTTCCAAATCTTCTTTTACGTTTGCGCCATATTGCATGATAAATTCTGCCAGGTTAAGATAAGATGCCCCTTCAGCTCCGTCAGAATAGCCGAGCAAAGTCATGGCAGAGGCGAAATGAATACGGCCCTTTCCCTTTATTCTATCAAATCTTTTTGAAAGAAAGGAGTGGTGTTTGCTGTTGAATTTTTTGACCTGTGCCTCAGCAATATTCAGGCCAGCTTCTTTTGCCAGCACATTTACCACCATTTCCCAGCCACCAATATCTGTGCGGTCATTTCCACTCGGAAACTTTGCTATCCATAAATTATTTTTCGAGTCAACTACACTCGCTTTGGGCCTTGCTCCACCGAGCGAGGCACCTGGGGCCATCAACATATTTAACCATTTCAAAGAGTCTTCATCGGTCAATGCCTCCTTTTCCAGCTGCAGGCTCGCGTATTCAAGTTCACGCAGTGATGTCCATGGAGGTGAGGCCAGGTTTGCATTGTCATGTAAGAATGGGCCATTTAAATCTTGTTTAAATCTAATGGCTCCCATCCGGTGCGCATCAAATACGCCAAGGAGAAAATCTTCTTCAAAAAGTGTCTTTACTTTTCTTGATTCTATTCTTGCAGAAATAGCTTCTCTTCTTATCATCAAGACACGTCCCCATCTATCTGGTGACGAATCGAGAAAAATTCCAAAATTCTTTTTTTCTGTTGAAAGATATTGAGTGCCAGCGAATAGTTGCAGATCAGGGTCGAGGCTTTGTGCCAGTCCCCTTGCCAACCAGGCCTTGTCATAAGCAAAAGAGAATATCTCTCTCCCCCTGACATGTGAAACCGAAAGCGTTCCCAGCAATGTAGCTCCTCCTAATTCAAGCCAGTCACCATAAACTAAAATGTCCATACCTGTTATTTTTTTCTGGGTCCTCTTTGTCTGACTTCGAGATCGGCGTCCTGCAATCTCCGTCCCAGCTCGTCATCGACTGACACACGCTGCAGATCCTTTTCCAGGCCGAGTATGAATAATACCTGCGCATAAGCACCAATGGTAACATTGTGCATACCTTTTTCTATTTGCCATAAAGTAGTCCGACTAATATCAGCCCTGGCGCAAACCTGTTCCGTAGTTAATCTTCTTCTTAGGCGGGCCAACTTTATATTGCCTCCGAATTCAGAGAGAATTTTCGATAAACTGGGAGTCAGGGTTAAAGTTCTATTTTCCATAATGTTCACTATAAAAGACAAATATAGCGATAAATGTCTATAATAACACACATTACCCGGCATCTTTGTTTTTACGATCTATTGAAAAGTTCAGTGAAAAGGAATGCTTTTCGTCTGGACTGTCGGAAATGCCCTTTAAATTGCCGTGTCCACACCCTTCATTTGAATCGACATCGCCGATCTTCACAACGTAAAACAAAAGAGCATGAGCAAAGTCAAAGTAGCCGCATTTACAATATCTCTGGATGGATTTGGAGCCGGACCGGCACAAAGCCTGAAGAATCCCATGGGCCTGGGAACGGAAAACCTCCACTCATGGATGGCCACCTCAAAAATGTTTTATAAGATGCTTGGCAAAGATGGTGGAAGAGAGGGCGTCGACAACGAGATTGCCAATAACTCGATGGAGAATAATGGCGCATGGATCATGGGACGAAACATGTTTGGACCAATTCGCGGCCCATGGCCAAATGATGAGTGGAAAGGCTGGTGGGGCCCAAACCCACCCTACCATGTACCGGTATTTGTGTTGACCCATTATGCAAGGGCTCCCATCGAAATGGAAGGCGGAACTACATTTCATTTCATCACCGGGGGTATCGATGCTGCCCTGGAGGAAGCGAAGAAAGTCGCGAATGGCAAAGACATCCGAATCGGTGGGGGCACTTCTACTGTTCGACAGTTTCTGCAAGCAGGCTATATCGATGAAATGCAATTGACATTATCACCAATGCTGCTGGGTGCAGGTGAAAACCTGTTTACCGGAATGGACTTTGCTGCGTTGGGATTTAATGAGGTCGAGCATAAAATGGGAGAAGAAGCCATGCATGTTATTTTAAAGAAGCGCATTTCTTAACTCCGACTGATTAGCGTGGAATGCAGGTGTTTTATTTTCCACTGTCTTTTCACCCTGACTAATATGGCTGTTTCCAGCCATTGCATGGTAACCTTTTTGCCATCTCTGATGATAACTGAGTGAAGACGATAAGTAAGCCATGCGGTAGCCTTATCTAAAGTTGTACTGATAAACTCAAAATTATTTGTACGTTTAAAATCTGTCGCCTTGTTCTGAGTTATCGCTTTCAAAATAAGCGTGTCCATATTCCATATCTGGCCGTATTCAAACAATGTGATATCCGCTGTGCTGAAAACCTTCAGACCCACAGAATCCCGGCTTGATAAAGCATCAAACATTTTTACAACCGTTTGCTCTACCGTTTCCTGACTTTTCGTTGAAAATTGTTGTGCATCCAACACCGTGATACAAAACACTGCTGACAAAAGACATACTGTTTTTTTCATGATTCTCGGCTTTCAATTATTTAAAGTTAGTCGAACAACGAGCTCATCGAGCGGCTCGCCCGCCTGACAACGGAGCAGGGTGTTTCTCCACAACCAAATCTTAATCCCTGTAATTCAAAGCCGGCTTTCTGTCGCCCAATAATGCCTTGTATTGATAACTTCCAATGGATTGTTTAAACTCTTCCTTCGCCTTTCTGATCAATTCAGGACTCGAAAACAAATCAATTGCTGTAAATGCCATTGTCTTCGAAGCTACCATCATTCCTTTTATACCTATATCTGTTGCGCCGCAGGCAACTGCCTGCCAGCTATGGGCGCTGGTGCCGGGCACCCATGTTGCGGTTTCTACTCCAACAGTTGGCACCACATAGCTCACGTCTCCCACATCGGTTGAGCCCTGGGCATTGTCAGTATGCAGAGGCGTCACAACACCTGCATTTGCTATCGGAGGAACGGTTCCCAAAAAACTTTTTTGTAATTCTCTGGCGAAATTCATCTCATCCGTGGTATAGGCAACCCCTCCCACTTTCTCAAAGTTTGCCTGCATAGCAATGGCCAATGTTTTATTGATCAGCAGATCATGGGTGCCACCAATGATTTCATAGTCCGTTTTTGTTTCCGTGCCAAGCGCTGCGCCTTCGGCAGCTTTTTTAATTCTGTCGAAAATGGATACTGCGAATGTCTTATCAGGGTGTCTTACATAATAATAAACTTCCGCAAATTCAGGTACCACATTAGGGGCCTTTCCCCCACTGGTGATTACATAGTGGATACGTGTTTCCTGCGGAATATGTTCCCGCATCATGTTCGCCATATTATTCAGGGCCTCTACCCCGTCTAAGGCCGAACGCCCTTTTTCCGGCGACATAGACGCGTGAGATGCGACGCCATAGAACCTGAATTTGGCTGATTTATTGGCCAATGCACTGGTATATGATACTAAATTCTGATCAGAGGCATGCCAATGCAACACAACGTCTACATTACTGAATAATCCTTCCCGGACCAGGTAGACCTTTCCGCTACCGCCCTCTTCTGCCGGACAACCAAATACTTTAAGCGTGCCTTTTATTTTTCCTGATTCCAATAATTTTTTTAGGGCAATTCCGGTAGCTACCGAGCCGGTACCAAATAAATGATGTCCGCAGGCATGCCCATTGGGTTTATTTGCAATCGTGGTTTTTGTGGGCGACTTATCCTGAGATATCCCCGGTAATGCATCGTACTCAGCGAGGATGGCTATCACCGGAGCTCCGCTGCCATAAGTGGCTACAAATGCGGTCGGCATTCCAGCGATACCTGCTTCAACCGTAAAACCATTTTCTTTTAAAGTAGACTGCAACAAAGCAGAACTTTTGTTTTCTTTATACCCCAGTTCTGCATAATCCCAGATGGTCAAAGCAATTTTTTTGTATACATCGTAGTCCGACTGAATATGTATTGCTGTCTCGGTTTTAAGTCCTTCAGTTGCTTTATTGCTTTTGCTTTGGGCCATACAAGCGCAGCCGAATAACAGAGATAAAATAAGAGTGAAAATTGGTTTCATATTGCAAAAGTTACATGTTAAGGCTGTCAATCATTTCGCATTGAGAGAAGAATATATCAGTTGCTCGAGGAACAAAATAACGCCCTTATCATCCGCATCGTTTCCAAAGTCAGTAAGCGAGGGCAGATGCTCTTTAAAGAAAAACTGGTAGTGCGCCATTTCCAGCAATGTACTTGAGAGCGACCTGGGATATTTATACTTTGGATTATACTCCTCAAAAACCGCGGCTATTCTCCCACAAAGATCTTTGTAAGGTTTGAATAGTTGGTCCTTATTATCCTGCCTTACGTGTTTGGTCAGATAAGACTTGCTCCCCTCCGTCACCGCTATCTGATACAGTTGATATTTATCTATGTGCTTGAAAGTAAATTCGTCTTTCAAATGAAATGTTACCAGTTGCACGATGATCCGGATTTTTTCTTTCGGATTGGTCACGTTATTGGTATGATAAACGAGCTGATATTCCAGCCAGGTCCAGAACCAAACGATAATATATGTGAGAAGGCGATGTTTGTTTTCAAAATATCTGTAAATGCTCGCCTCCGTTGTGCCGGCTTCTACGGCCAGCTTCTTGAAGGTAAAGTCTTCGAAACCCATTTTGTTGATCAGGTAAATGCTTTTCTCGATAATACTTCTGCCGAGAACTGACTGTTCCGGGTCTCTCAAAAATAACTTTGCATTCATTTTTATCTGCAGCTGTAAATCCATAGTTCAAAAATAAGAAAGTTATACTTTTGATAAAAATATAATTACTCTCTTTTTTGGTAGTATTACTATCTTTACTAAAGGTAGTTGTATATTTGGCGAATGGAAAAGAACCCTATCTCCCTGGTCAGTTCGATTTTAAAACTGAATAAGATATTACTTACCGACCGTAAGGATATTAGCGCGATTTACATGTTTGCAATCCTCGGAGGTCTCGTGCAGCTATCTCTTCCACTGGGTATTCAGTCCATTATCAGTTTCGTAATGGCAGGCGCAATATCGGCTTCTATTGTTGTTTTGATCTGTATGGTGGTGTTCGGTGTATTCGCAAATGGGTTATTACAGGTAAGACAACTTCAGATTATCGAGAAGGTAAAACAAAAGCTATTTTTTCGGTACACAATGGAATACAGTCATCGTATTCCAAGATTGAATATTGAAAAACTGGACAATCAATACCTCCCTGAACTGGTAAACAGGTATTTCGATAGTGTTACTTTGCAAAAAGGAATAGATAAATTATTGCTCGAAATTCCTGGGGCAGTGATTCAGGTGATTCTCGGAATTGTCTTGCTGTCGTTTTATCATCCCGTATTTATCGTGTTTGGGGTCCTGCTTATTTCAATCGTTTTTGCTATCGTACGATTCACATCTCCAAAAGGCCTGACCACGGCCTTGAACGCCAGCACTTACAAATATGCGCTCGCAGGATGGTTGCAGGAAATAGGCAGGATAGTCAAGACTTTCAAATACAACAATGGCGCATCAATGCAGATGCAGAAAACGGATAAGCTTGTTGACAGCTATCTCTTTTCAAGGACAAAGCATTTCAAGATTCTCCTTACGCAATTCTGGAGCCTGATATCTTTTAAGATCATCATTACTGCCGCCATGCTCATCATTGGCTCATACCTTCTGGTAACCCAGCAAATAAATGTCGGTCAATTCATCGCCGCAGATATCGTAATCATCGCCATTATCGCATCCATTGAAAAAATTATCACAAACCTGGATGCCATCTACGACTCATTGGTTTCTGTAGAAAAGTTGAGCGTAATAGCAGAAGCAGAAACTGAAACAGGGGGTAGTATGCTGCTGAGCAAAACCGACGACGGCGTCGATATCAGGTTTGAGAATGTAAGCTTTGCTTATCCCAACCAAAAGAAGGTATTAAACAATCTTTCGTTCGATGTTCGGCGGGGAGAAATGGTGCAATTAAAAGGGGTCTCCGGATCGGGAAAATCTTCAGTCCTCCGCCTGCTGACAGGCGCATTCAAAAACTTTACGGGCAATGTGCTGATCGAAGGACTTCCAATAGGCAATTACCAACTGGAAGAACTGAGGAGGAGAACAGGCATTCTGCTTGGAAGTCAGGATATTTTTGAAGGCAGTATATGGCAAAATATTTCGATGGGCAATACATCTATAAATGCAAGAGATGTTGACACGCTGGCGCAAATAACAGGCCTTTCCGAATTTGTACAATCCTCTCCCGGAGGCTACGATACAGCGCTGATGCCGCTCGGAAACAAACTTCCTGCAGGGGTACGAAAGAATATTTTGCTGATCCGAGCTTTGATTGGGAAGCCTTCACTCCTATTGCTTGAAGATCCATTCGGCCATTTTGATCTGGAAAAAAAAGAAACTGTGATTAGACAGATCCGCGAATTTTCGCGGTCAACAATTCTTATCAGCTCCCAAGATGATAGCATCGCAAGTCTTTGTGACAAGGTTTTAACACTAAATATGGCTGCAGGAAATAACACCCTATAAAAAAATGCAATGAAAAAAAACTATTTCAATGACGATATCCAACAACTATCAAAGGATTTGGACGTGCACTCATATAAAGGCATTTATCAGCTACAACGCCGGAGTCGTGTGCGGTCCTGGCTGCTTGGTATCATAATTCTTATCGGAATTATTGCTTTTCTTCCCTGGACTCAGAATATCAGGGCCAGCGGTACTGTGACCACATTGCGTCAGGAGCAAAGGCCCCAGCAGGTCAATGCCGTGATTGCCGGCAGTGCGATAAAATGGTTTGTGAAAGAGGGCGATTTTGTAAAGGCAGGCGATACCATTTTAAAATTGGGTGAGGTAAAAGTGGATTATTTCGACCCAAAGCTGCTCGACAGAACCAGTGAACAGATATCTTCAAAAATAGCATCCATAAAAGGTTATAAAAATAAAGCATCGACCAGTATTACGCAGGCCGGTGCTTTGCAGAAGGCAAGCGTTTTAAAGCTTGAATCGCTTGATATTAAGATTGCCCAGCAAAAATTAAAATTGCAAACAGAAGAAGCTGAACTGGCTGCTGCGGTAAACGAGTTGCGGACCTATACCAGGCAGATAGAAGGTGCTAAAGTAATGCTGGATAGCGGAGCCATTTCACTGACAG
>JACMLD010000540.1 GCA_014379785.1 Chitinophagaceae bacterium | reverse complement strand
GATTGACTATGCAAGAGGGATATGTATTATACTTGTGGGCTACAGGCATTGTTTTGAGGGTCTCAGAGAAGGCGGTTTCCCAACTTATGATTATCCTTTTCTGCAAGTACTGAACGTATGTTTTTTTAGTTTTCGAATGCCTTTGTTTTTTATCATATCCGGATTATTTCTTTCGCTGAGCATTTCAAAAAAAGGACTGGGAAATTTTATCTGGAACCGGTTCAGAATCGTTTTTTATCCGCTGATCATCTGGGGATTTATTCAGATAACCATACAGCTGATTCTGAAAGATTATGTAAATGCCCGGAGGGAACCGATCGACTATCTGAATCTGTTTGTTTTTCCGAGAAAAATTGAACAGTTCTGGTACCTCAATGCGTTGTTCATGGTCGGAGTTTTTTATGCATTCAACAGAGTGGTCCTGAAGTTTAAATACTGGCATCAACTGATTGCCGGATTCGTACTATACAGCATCGCAGCATATCTGTATTACAACGATATGGTCCTGAGTTTTATTCCGGATGTGTTTCATTACTATCTCTATTTCTGTATCGGTGACGGTATTGCCAGTTTCATTTTGAATAAAAACAAAGAAGCGGTGATAACTGCTCCGAAATGGATTATTCTGTCTCTCGTGGTGTTTATCATGACACAGAGCTTTTTTACCGTAACCAATCTCTGGATGAAAGACGATATCTGGGTAAGCAAGCATCTGCCATACCTGTTTTTGCTGATTTCACTCAGCGGATGCATATTCGTGATTCAGTTGTCTTTTATTCTCCAGAAACTGGGCATCGTAAGATGGCTCAGGGTGATAGGTTATCACTCGCTTTATATCTACCTGGTGCATCTGATCGTCATCGCAGGAGTGCGGGTGGTGCTGGTTCGCCTGTTTCATATTGACAATATTCCTGTTATTCTTGCGATCGGAATCACGGCCGGAATAATTATCCCCGTTTTATTATACAATATCTGTGTGCGTCTTGGATGGTGGTGGCTGTTTACCTTAAAAAAACCTGTTGATGAAATCAGTCACTTTTCCGAAAAGCGATTGGTCGCCTAAAATTGTAGAAGTTATTTTTCTGCCTTATGGAACATAAATTTATCAGGAACCGCGACATTGTAATGTTCAGTTCACAACCATGGGATACCGAAATTGGCAGCAATTTCAAAGACATGGCACTGGAACTGGCGAAGTACAATCGTGTGCTCTATGTGAACAGGGCGCTGGATCGAAGTTCGCGCATAAAACATAAGGATGATCACAAGGTCAAAGCGCGTCTGGCCAGCATACGCGAAGGCCTGGGCGAGATGGAGCAGGTGCAGCAAAACCTTTGGGTGCAAAATCCGAGAACGATCCTGGAATCAATCAACCGCATTCCTTTTCATTTTGTTCATGATTATATCAATAAGGTCAATAATAAAAGGCTGGCCGCAGAGATCAATAAAGGCATCGAAAAGCTGGGATTCAATGATGTGATTCTGATCAATGACAATGATTTTGTACGCGGCTTCTACCAGAAAGAACTGGTTAAATGCAGCGACTTTATTTTTTACATCCGGGATTTTATGCTCGGGGTAGACTTTTTTAAGAAACACGGGCCGAGGCACGAAGCGGGCATCATGAGAAAGGCGGACATGGTAGTGGCCAATTCTTCTTACCTCGCAGAATACAGCAGAAAACAAAATGCCAATAGTTTTGATATCGGCCAGGGATGTGATCTTACCCAGTTTCTTGTTCGCAACCTGCCAAAGCCGGCCGATTTGCAAAATATTCCCGGCCCGGTCATCGGCTATACGGGCAATCTGAGTATTGTGAGGATCGATTTTCCATTGATTCGTCACATTGCCGCCAATTTGCCTGAATGCAGCATAGTTCTTGTAGGACCAGCGGATCCTGAATTCAGACAGGAAGAATTAAGCGATCTGAAAAACATTTATTTCCTTGGAGCAAAGCCTCCCGATCAGCTTGCCAGTTATATTACTCATTTTGATGTCTGCATCAATCCGCAGATCCTCAATGTGATCACGGTAGGCAATTACCCCAGAAAGGTCGACGAATACCTCGCCATGGGAAAACCCATCGTTGCAACAGCAACAGAGGCCATGAGAATGTTTGAAAACCATACTTTTCTCTGCGCGTCGAAGGAGGAATATGTTGAAAAAATAAAAATGATACTTGCCAACCCGGCGCTGAGTGCAGAAGAGATGCAGGAAAGCAGAAGGCAGTTTGCGCTTTCGCATACATGGGAAAACAGTATCGGTCTTATGGGAGATGCATATCACCAGGTGAAACAAGCAAAGAGAACAGGAAATGGAAGAGCGTAGAAACGATAGAAATCTTTTACAACTGGTAGCGGTCGTTTTTCTGATCAGCTACCTGGTTTTCATATATATTAAATTTTTGTTTTTTTAGAAATGGCCCGCACTTCGAATCAGCATATCAGACCTTCACTTCTTCAGTGGTTAAAAGAAAACTTTTATACCAGGAAGATGAATTCCGTGCCGGGATGGATTGTGATGGGCTTAATCGGAGCGACTCTTGGCCTGCTAGCCGTTGCCGTCGATTCAAAAATACCGATCATGATCGCGGCCGGCTTTGTTGGCATTTTTGGGGTACTGATTATCCTCCGATTCCCTGAAGTAGGATTTTATGTCAGCATACTGGCATCAGCATTTATTGCCATGCCCGAAAGGCTCGGCATCGGTGGAGGTCCGCTCGGACTTATGATCGAAGCGATTACTTACCTGAGCTTTCTGGCCATCATAGCAAAACAATATCGCGAGAGAGTGAAGGTTTCTGATTTCTGGCAGAACCCCATCTCGGTAATGTTTATCCTTATCATTAT
>JACMLD010000539.1 GCA_014379785.1 Chitinophagaceae bacterium | reverse complement strand
GGTCTGTTTGCGATCCCATGGGCATTTTTCTCTCAGTTCGTCCATGATTATCGCCAGTCTCTGAAACGCCGCTGCTGCTTCTTCGTGCATAACCCTGTTTTAGATTTGATAAACGGAAAGAATTGTAAAAATGATAAACAGAATGATGATAAAGAATGTGGATATAAAGCCCAGCAGCAGGTATTTGACGAAGGTCTTGAGTTTTCTCTGCCGGTAAAATTTGTGCATTGCGCGGAATGTATAATATGCAATCCATACCCAGATTGCAAACTGCAGCCAGTTCCATATGGACGATGGCATGACTTCATCGAGCTCCCTGAAACCAAAAAGGAGGAGCAACATCAGGTAGGTGAAGATATACAGGTGTAAAGTGAAAATGATATGGTTGGTATAATAAAAGTCGCGGGTTCGTCGCGCATAAAGCAGGTATAAGCCGAATGCGTAGATTGGCAATGAGATAAAAAAGAGTTGCGGAAAGGAATGCATGAAACGGTTGTACCATGCGCTGAGGATGGCCTGACCGTCGCCGTTGTACTTCTGGAAAATGGCAATGCGACGGGTCATCATTTTCCGTTCGAGCCAGCTGTCCCTGTCTTCTTCCGGAAGGGCCCGCTGAGCAGAGTCATAAGCTGCCTGGGTCTCATACTTCGATTCATCATAAGTGAATCCAACAGGCTTTTTAAACTTTTTACCTGCTGAGTCTTTAACGGTCACCACGCGATAATCATTTCTCCTGATTTTGTTTATGGAGGCAAGAATTTTTGCTGAGTCTTTTTGGGTTTTCGCCCCCAGCAGCAACGCTTCCTGTACCTCCACCTCCACGTTTCGGATTGAATCGATCGCAGCTGGAGTCAACTTTGTGCCTCCCGCCAGATTTACATTTTCGAATTTATAAAGAGAAAAGAAAATCAGGAAGAAAAAGGCCGATGTAAAAACATACATCCGGATGGGGTGCAAATAACTCGCTCTCCGGCCGGCCATGAATTCTGAAGACAAAAACCCGGGCTTTGTAACGAGATATTTGACCGTGCTGAAAAACTTACCGTCGAAATGGGTAATGTCATAGGCATAATGGGTGATCAGCGACCAGAAGCTCTCCTTTGGTTCAGTATTTTCCTGACCGCAAAGATGACAGTAGCGGCCGTTGAGTTCAGCATTGCAATTGAGACAGATTTTCTCGCTTCTTTCTTTGTTATGGGACACAGCACGAAATTTGCTTAAAAATAATTTACAAATATTTATTACACTAAAATACATTACTTCGCACCGATAATTCGTTATTACCGCCATGAAGAAGATGTGTATTACCCACCATATGAAGAGATTAGCCCTGGTTGCGGCGCTTATCGCCTCCGTGAATTTTGCCGATGCACAGTATTATTACAAGGATATTGTAGTTACCCGACAGATTTCCGGGACTTATAAATTGCTCCGCGATAACAAGGTCAGGGGGATTCAGGGTACTCCATTTGAAGGAAACAGACCGGTAACAGAAGGAATTCTATTGCAACAAACCCTCTATCCACAGCAAAACATGCTCATTACGCATACTAAAGCGGCCAATACAACAGAATCGTGGCTAAAATCCTATTACAGCCAGTCTGGTCTGCTGGTTCGCACCATAGACAGCGCTCAGGACCTGGTCAACAGAAGCAATTACACATATGACGATGGTGGTAAGCTCCTCGTAATCTCCTCCACACTCACCCCAAGAAACAATCCTGCAGAGACGGAAGTGCATCAGTGGACATACACTGCCACGGGCAAGCCGGCTCAAATGCTTAAGATTAAAAATGGCAGCGATACTACGTTTGTCAATTATACTGCTGACGAACAGGGCAATGCGGGGGAAGAGCATGTCACACGCAAGAAAAATAACCTGGGCACCACCTATTATTATTACAACGGTGGCGGTCAGCTGACAGATATTGCCCGTTATAACAAACGGGTTGATAAAGTGCTGCCAGATTATATTTTCGAATACAACGACCAGGGCCTGGTGGGACAGATGATCGTTGTGCCGGAAGGGACATCCGACTATCAAATATGGAGGTATCTGTACAATGATAAGGGGTTGAAAGAAAAAGAGATTTGTTTCAACAAGCAAAAACAGATGGTCGGTAGGGTCGAGTACGCTTACCAGTTCTGATCAAAATAATCAAATAATAAAAGCCCCTGTAAAGGGGCTCTTTTTTTTTTGGGACAGTGCCTTAAACACCCGTTTCCGGGGCTTGACTTTCAAAGGATAGTTGGATATTCTTTTCTCAGGATATTGGATCGTCGTTCAATACAAATATGGTGGAAGATTCG
>JACMLD010000538.1 GCA_014379785.1 Chitinophagaceae bacterium | reverse complement strand
CTGAAGTCCATTTCGGAAAATCCATTTTTATAGGGTTTCAAAAACGGGTACTTCCAGTATGCGTAAAAACGAACCATATCAATCTCAGGTCGCTCGGTGATAAACTGTACAGCATTTGCCAGTTTTTCTACAAAAATGGGACGGGGATCAAAATCTTCCTGCACATATAAGGTAAACGGTGTCTTCACGGCCGCCTGTCCCTTGTTTAGATTGTTCGCCAGTCCTTTGTTTTTTGGAGCAGTGACCAGCCGGTATCCATACTGTCCTTCCATTTCCTTCAGACGGTCGAGATGCTCGGGCTTACTTCCATCATCCGAAACCACCACCTCTTCAAAGTTTAACTCCAGTTCTCTAAACCGTTTCAGCAGACGCTCAAGCGAATTGCTCCTGTTATAATGCGTAATGAGAAGGGTAGTGTCTTTAAAAAACGGCATGTATGTTTGATTTTTAGCGCATGAGGCGCTAAATTAATGAAAACTCCTAAACGCCTGTCACCCGCCTTTATTTTATAAAACTGCCTTTCAGCGCTATCTTTGCGGCCTTAAGACACAATTTTTCATTGTTTACTGCAACAATGCCCTGAAGAAGACGTTTCCCACACGATTATGGTGCTAAAGAACCTCATTGGTAAACTGAATAACAAACATTTTTTATCGCTGGCCGGCAATGGGGTGATGTCGGTGCTCGGACTTGTAGGATATGCGATCCTGAGCAAGTTTCTGCCTTCAGCGGCCGAACTCGGTAAATGGATATTCTTTCAGAGCACCCTGACCTTGCTTGATACATTCCGCTCCGGATTTTTAACTACGGCACTTATTAAATTTTACGCAGGTACCACAAAAGAAAGATCCACCGAAGTGGTCGGTTCGGTCTGGTACCTCGGTATCCTGACCACAGCCGGATTCCTGATCCTGAATCTGCTGGCCTTCCTTTTTCTGCATGGCAGCAAGGATATGGAAGTAGTGCTTTTTCTGCAATGGTTTGGCATCACCTTTATTTTCACACTTCCGATTTTCATCGCCGGTTGTGTGCTGCAGGCCGAATCACGCTTTGATCGCCTCCTTTATATGAGGTTGCTGAATCAGGTTTCTTTTATCGTTTTTATCATTGTCCTGATCTTTATGAACCGGCTGACACTTCAATCGGTCTTTTATTCCAACTTCATTTCTTCTGTTGTAACCTCTGCATTCATTTTTTACAAGGGTTGGGCCAGGCAGAATACCTTGTTTAAAAGATCCAAAAATTGTGTGCTTGAAATATACCATTACGGAAAGTATGTGGTGGGAACAGCCATCAGTGCAAACCTGTTGCGTTACTCAGACACCTTTATCATCAAAATGATGCTGGGTGATGTGGCTGTGGCGATTTACAACCAGGGCCTCAAACTCATTGAGGTGGTGGAAATTCCTTTGCGCAGCATGCTCGCTACTGCGATGCCTACTATGGCCGGTTTTTACAATCAGGGCAAAAAAGTTGACATGCTGTATACCATGAAAAAGTATGCAGGTATGCTGACCCTGATGCTGATACCGGTAGCCATCGGGGCATTTCTCATGGCAGATTTTGTGATGCCGATTCTCGGAAGAAAGGACATCGCACACGAAGCCGCCAATGTATGGCGCCTCTTTATGACCTTCGCTATTTTATTTCCGCTCGAAAGATATTTTGCGGTAACACTTGACGTAATACATCAGCCGAAAGTCAACACTGTAAAGGTGACGATCATGCTGATAGTAAATATTATCAGTGATTTTGTGGGGATCGCTCTCTTTGGCAATATATATGGTGTGGCCATACTGACCGTATTCCCAACACTTGTTGGAATGTTTATCGGCTACTATTATCTCAATAAATCAATGCCATTCAATTTCTGGAGTGTATTCAGTGTGGGTTATTATGAATTGAAATTGCTGGCTGCGACGCAACTCGCTAAAATAAAACCGCAAAGAGTCAATTAAGCTGTTTGTCGACCAACCGCCGCAATATTCCGCAATACCTGCTTCTCAGCACCGTGTCACTGGTGCTGTGCATCATTTTGTTTTCAATTTTTCCTTCTCTTGCAAGGTTTCAATTCACAGATTTCTATTACTCCCGCTTTATGAAGTCGGCAACCGCCCCCGATATCACCATCGTAAATATAGAAAACAGACACCGTCACGAAATCGCGCAGATGATAGAAAAGCTCGAAGCAGGCGGACCAGCAGTAATCGGTTTAGACGTTATATTTCCTCCGCGCCAGGATTCGG
>JACMLD010000063.1 GCA_014379785.1 Chitinophagaceae bacterium | reverse complement strand
GCTCAGAAGAAGGGCGGTATGTGTGCTATTATAGATGCTGAACATGCTTTCGACAGTGCATATGCGAGAAAGCTGGGTGTTGATGTCGACAATCTTTTGATCTCCCAGCCCGACTATGGCGAGCAGGGTCTTGAGATTGCGGACAGGCTGATTCTTTCGGGGGCGCTTGATGTAGTCGTGATTGATTCAGTTGCGGCGCTTGTACCAAAAGGTGAGCTGGAAGGAGAAATGGGTGACAGCAAGATGGGTCTGCAGGCTCGTTTGATGAGCCAGGCGCTGAGAAAGCTGACTGCCACAATCCATAAGACAAATACCATTTGCATATTTATCAATCAGCTCCGTGAGAAGATTGGGGTAATGTTTGGAAATCCTGAAACCACGACGGGCGGTAATGCCTTGAAGTTTTATGCTTCTGTGCGTCTTGATATCCGCCGTATGGCTCAGATAAAGGACGGAGATGCAGCCGTGGGTAACAGGGTAAAGGTGAAAGTGGTCAAGAATAAGGTGGCTCCGCCTTTCCGCGCAGCAGAATTTGACATCGTTTTCGGAGAAGGCATTTCTAAGGTCGGAGAGATCGTGGATATGGGTGTTGAAATGGGAATTGTGCAGAAAAGTGGTAGCTGGTTCAGCTACAACTCAGACAAACTGGGACAGGGTCGCGATACCGTTAAGCAGTTATTCCAGGACAATCCTGCACTGGCAGACGAAATTGAATTGAAAATTCGTGAGAAGATAAAAGAACTCTCAGCAACTTAGTTTTTTTTGGAAGTAGAATTAACAGGGTTAGTAAGCGGGTCCGCCTTTTGGTGGACCTTTTTTTATGGAGTAGGGCATGGGAAATGGGCGAAATGTGATGAAATGTGATGAAATGTGATGAATGTGGCGAATGTGGCGAATGTGGCGAATGTGGCGAATGTGGCGAAGTTGGAGAGTGCAGTCATCCCGAGGGAAGCGAGGGATCCCGATTTACTGTTTGGGTTATCAAAATATTGGATCGGGATTTCTCCCTTGGTCGAAATGAATTAAAAAATAAAGGGGTCTGAATAGAAATTCAACCCCGTTTTAAAATCCAATATCCTATGAAAAACCAATGCAATGATATGGCATATTCCGCATTCGGGCAATACCCCAATCGTGTTATTTTCAAATTATTTTATTGCATTGATAACCAACTATTTTTTGATAAGTTTCTCGGTTATCTGCCTGTTGATTTCCTTCTGGTAAAGGGTGATTATGTACAGCCCCGGATTCAGCGTGGAAACATCAACAACTCTGAGGCCGGCACTGAGATGTGTATTTAAAACCGGCTTCCCATATTTATCAACTATAACGATGTCTACATCGAATTCTGTCCGCACAATCAGTGCCTTGTCGACCGGATTTGGATAAAACTTACACGAAACATCCCCGGAGATAACCGTCTGCACCGTTTCCGAATAAAAAACCCGCTGACCGCAACTCGATCTGATACGGTAATAACTCCTTCCCCGAAACGGTGAGTCGTCTGAAAACTCTCCCCAGACTCCACCCGCACTCTTGATGATTCCAATCACAGAAAAATCAATTCCATTATTGCTGCGTTCCACTGCAAAAAAACTTTCATCCGCACCATCCACACACTCCCAACGCACTATTGCCTTGCCCCCTTCTTTTAGCGTCACCGATAAGTGGCTTGCTAAAACAGGGAGACTGTCCTTCACAAAAAAGGACTCTGGCAATGCCACGCGCGACCGCAATTGCGCAGACGCGAACACATGGCACAAAACCAGAAGAATTATTTGGGTTAGTATCTTCAATCTTTGCAGCAGTTGTAAAAATGTGGATAAACTGTTAACAAATACCATACCATATTGTATCTCAACGCGAACTTATCGAACCTTGATATAAATCGTTTGTTATAAAATCGGTAAAGCCATTATTCACATTTGCTCATTTACTCATTTGCTAATTTCCCAATTTGCTCATCATCTTCCCTAATTTTGATACATGTCTTTCAAACTGCACTCACCATACTCGCCCGCAGGAGATCAGCCCGAAGCCATAAAACAGCTCATAGAAGGCATCCAAACCGGAGAAAAATTCCAGACACTGCTCGGTGTGACCGGCAGCGGAAAGACATTCACCATGGCCAACGTCATAGCCCAGGTGCAGAAACCAACACTCGTACTGACACACAACAAAACACTCGTAGCACAACTCTATGGAGAATTCAAACAATTCTTCCCGGACAATGCAGTAGGATACTTCGTTTCATACTACGACTACTACCAGCCCGAAGCCTACATGCCCGTCAGCGATGTCTATATAGAGAAAGATCTTTCCATCAATGAAGAACTCGACAAACTAAGACTCCACGCCACCACCGAGCTCCTCAGCGGCCGCAGAGACATCATCGTCGTTGCTTCCGTTAGCTGCATCTACGGTATCGGAAACCCAACCGATTACGAAAACGGCATCATCAGAATCCACCGCGGACAAACAACATCCCGTCAGGGATTTTTGCATTCACTCGTCAACTCATTATACAACCGCTCACAAACAGACTTCACCCGCGGCACATTCCGCGTGAAAGGTGACACCATCGACATCAACCTCCCCTATGTTGACTGGGGTTACCGAATCAGCTTTTTTGGCGATGACATCGAAGAAATAGAAAGCTTCGACGTCAACAGCGGCAAACGCATCGGCACCATGGAAAACGCTGCGATTTTCCCGGCAAACCTTTACCTGGCGCCAAAAGATCGTATCCAGCAGATCCTAATGGAAATACAGGATGAAGCCAATTCACAAGTTGAATACTTTAAAAGCGCTGGAAAATTCATCGAAGCCCAAAGACTCGGAGAAAGAGTAAACTACGATGTTGAAATGATACGCGAGCTCGGATACTGCAACGGAGTAGAAAATTACTCGAGGTTTTTTGACCGCCGCACCCCCGGCGCAAGACCCTTTTGCCTGCTCGACTATTTTGCAAAAGACTTCCTGACCGTTATCGACGAAAGTCACCAGACCATTCCTCAGGTCAGCGGCATGTATGGCGGCGACAGAAGCAGAAAACTCATCCTGGTTGACTACGGCTTCCGGCTGCCCAGCGCCCTCGACAACCGTCCGCTCAACTTCCACGAATTTGAACAGATGCTCGACCAGACCGTCTTCGTCTCCGCTACGCCAGGGGACTATGAACTCGAGAAAACCGGAGGTGTTGTTGTTGAACAGGTCGTACGTCCGACCGGTCTCCTTGAACCGCCAATAGAAATCAGACCTTCACTCAACCAGATCGATGACCTGCTGGATGAAATAGACAAAAGGGTCAATGCCGGCGACCGCGTGCTGGTTACCACGCTCACTAAACGAATGGCTGAAGAAATGGATAAATACCTCCATCGCATCAACATAAAATCAAAATATATCCACAGCGAAGTCGACACCCTCGAACGTGTGGAAATTCTCAGGCAACTCCGGCTCGGTGATATCGACGTCCTCGTTGGCGTAAACCTTCTGAGAGAAGGTCTTGATCTGCCGGAAGTATCACTGGTGGCCATTCTGGATGCCGACAAAGAAGGATTTTTGCGCAATGAACGCTCACTCACACAGACCGCCGGCAGAGCAGCGAGAAATGTCAACGGCCTCGTCATTTTCTACGCCGATAAGATGACAGAAAGCATGCAAAGGACCATCGACGAAACAAATCGTCGCCGCGAAAAACAAATTGCCCACAACCTCGAACACGGAATTACTCCAAAAACCGTTATAAAAAGTAAGGAACAGGTTTTTGCACAGACATCGGTTCTGGACATAAAAGGCTTCGACCCTAAAAATCCATATGCTGTACAGGGTGACGAAGACCTTGTGACTGTGGCGGCAGAAGGCGAACCAACCTATCAGACCATTCCGCAGATCGAAAAAGCGATAGTGAAAACGAAGAAGGAAATGGAAAAGGCAGCAAAAGACCTCGACTTCATGGAAGCCGCAAGGCTCCGCGATGAGATGTTCAAACTCCAGAAAAACCTGGAACGAATGCATTAATGAAAAAAACTATCCTGATTGCCATTCTTGTCGCCATCTCTGTCATGGCCGTCTCTTTCGTAGATAAAAGAAAAACCGACGCAGAAAAAGCCGCCAATTTCTTTTTCTCCTCCTTGTCGCGTTTTGAAAACGATATAAAAAAACTTGAGAAGCTCAGTAACGGAAATAGAAACGAAGTTCAAAAACTGTTCAGAGAAACGAGGATTGATTACAAGAAAGTCGAAATTTTCATCGCCTATTTTTCGCCACTCACAGAATCATCCATCAACGGACCCGCATTGCGCTCAGTAGACGATCCGCTGACTCCGGAAGAAGAGGCACCCCATGGATTGCAGGTACTGGAAGAACTTTATTTTTCTTCTGAAGGTCCACTCGACAGTATATCCATCCGCCAGGAATGCTTTCTTCTCAAAGACCGAATCAAACAATTTCTCGAATTCAGATCCCTGTTCGCATTTAACCAGGGCACCGTCACAATTGCCGCAAAACAGCAACTGATAAGAATTGTAAGTCTTGGAATCAGTGGCTTTGATAGTCCCACAGCAGCACACTCTATTCCGGAAGCAGCGTCTGCATTGTCCGCCCTCCAAAAAATACTTTCATTTTACAGATGGCCACCTTCAGTAACCGCAGAGCAAACCCGTCTTTTTCAAAATGGCATTGCACAACTGTCCCCCCGTACCGCCTTTGAAGATTTTGACCGCGTCGCATTCATAAAAAATATTGCAAATCCTCTGTATAAAAACATCGCAACAGGCAATACAGATAATCCTGAAGGGCCGGCAGATTTTTCAGCTAAAAGTTTTTTATCAGAATCATTTTTCAGACCATCCTGGTACCTGCAGTCCGACAACAAAAAACCTTCGAAAGAAAAAATAGCGCTGGGCAGAAAACTCTTTTTTGATCCACTGGTCTCGGGAGATGCCGTCAGAAGCTGCGCCAGCTGCCACAATCCCGCCAAAGGATTTACAGACGGGCTACCGAAAAGTCTCAATATGGACAACCTGTCCACCACCACCCGCAACGCACCAACGCTCTGGAACGCCGCATTACAACCCTTTCAGTTTCTGGATATGCGGGCAAACACCCTCGGCGGACAACTCGATACCGTTTTGAATAACCATGCCGAAATGGGCACCTCATTGTCGGAGACTGTAACAAGAGTCAGAAAATCGTCGGCCTACCAGAAACTTTTTGAAAACAGTTTCGGATCGGCGGACAGTATCAATCCCACAAACGTCAAAATCGCACTCGGCAGTTATATCCAGACGCTCATCAGTTTCAACTCACCATTCGACAAATTTCTCAGAAACGAGACCAGCACATTGGACCGCGCCGCATACAATGGCTTCAATCTTTTTATGGGAAAAGCCAAATGCGGTACCTGTCACTTTGTGCCACTCTACAGCGGTGTGGTACCTCCGAGATTTGTAAAAATGGAATCAGAAGTCATCGGTGTACCCGCGATTCCCGATACCGTCAACAGTCAGCTCGACAAGGATCCGGGCAGATATGGACATATGCAATTCCCGGTTTTCCATTTCGCATTCAAAACACCCACTCTGAGGAATATCGCCCTCACGGCACCCTATATGCACAACGGTGTTTACAAAACATTGGAAGAAGTGATAGACTTTTATAACCGCGGTGGCGGCAAAGGACTGGGGATAGGTCCGGACCACCAGACACTCCCTTTTGATGAATTGAGCCTAACGGAAAACGAACAAAAAAATATCGTTTCTTTTCTGAAAACCCTGACCGATACTTCGGCCGTCCATTAAGGTTTTTTTCAAACTTTTCTCCCACTAAAATTCTTGTCATAGTTCCTACCTTAGCGACATGAGTAAGAAACTTTTCCTGTTGGATGCAATGGCGCTGATTTTCCGCGCATATTATGCCCTCATACGCAGTCCAAGAATTACATCAAAAGGCAAAAATACCAACGCACAGTTTGGATTTACAAATACACTCGTAGAGCTTATCAACAACCAGAAGCCAAGTCACATGGCTGTTTGCTTCGATACGCACGCACCTACTGAAAGGCATACTGACTTTGCCGATTATAAGGCAAACCGCCAGGAAGCACCCGAAGATCTGATGATATCCATCCCTGATATCAAAAAAATTATATCAGGATTCAACATTCCCGTTGTTGAACTCGACGGCTTCGAGGCCGATGATGTGATCGGCACCCTGGCCCTGCAAGCCGCAGCGGTAGGATACGACGTCTATATGGTCACACCCGATAAAGATTACGGCCAACTCGTTTCAGAAAAAATAAAAATTTACAAACCCGGTTACCAGGGTGGTGATGTAGAAATTCTTGGCCCGGTAGAAGTTTGCGCCAAATGGGGAATAGCGAATGTTTCACAGGTGATAGATATTCTTGGAATGATGGGCGATGCGGTCGACAATATACCAGGCATTCCGGGTGTAGGAGAAAAAACAGCCGCTAAACTGTTGGGTGAATACGGCAGTCTGGAGAACGTACTCGCAAACGCCGCCAATATCAAAGGTGCCATGGGTGTCAAAATCACCAATGGCCGCGATTCAGCTATCATGAGTAAGAAACTGGCCACCATCATCACCAACGTGCCGGTTACCTTTCACGAGGAAGACTTCAAACTCAAAGAATGGAACAAAGAAGGTCTGAAAGAAGTTTTTATTGACCTTGAATTCAAAACCGTTGCGAAAAGAATTCTGGGCGAGGAACTGACCAGCTCGCCAGTCCCTGCTGCGGCACAGTCCGGCGTGCAGACAGATCTCTTCAGCGATACTGCTAACGCTCTTGCCCCAAAACCACTCGCCGATACCACCATCCCTGCCACTGAAGAAAATATCGTGGTATCACCGGACCGCAATATCAACAACACACCGCATAATTATATGGTGGTGCAGGGCGATGAGGCCATTGCAGACCTCATCAGCAAACTGAGTTTTAAAAAGGAAATTTCCTTTGATACCGAAACCACAAATATTGACGCCAACCAGGCAGAGCTGGTGGGACTGAGCTTTTCTTTCACAACTGGCGAAGGTTATTATATTCCGGTGCCGGCAGACAGAACAGAAGCCGAAAGAATAGTGAAATTGTTTGAACCGCTTTTTTTAAATCCTGACATTACCTGGATCGGACAAAATATAAAATACGATTTGCTGATTCTGAACTGGTATCAAGGGAAAATAACCGGACAAACATTCGACACCATGCTCGCGCACTATGTCATCGAGCCGGACGCCAAGCGCAGCATGGATTTACTCAGTGCAAGATTTCTCGGCTATGAACCGGTGCCCATTGAAGATCTCATCGGAAAGAAAGGAAAATCGCAAGGCACGATGCGCGATGTGGAACTTGAAAAGATCAAAGAATATGCAGTGGAAGATGCGGACATCACGCTCCAGCTAAAAAATACATTTCTTCCGCTGCTGAAACTAAAAGAAGTGGAGAAGGTTTTTTATGAAGTAGAAAATCCACTCGTGAAAGTATTGATGGCAATGGAGTTTGAAGGAGTAAGGATTGACGAGGGCTTTCTCAATGAGTACTCTGTACAACTGGAAGCCGACGCAAAAATTGCTGAAGAAAGCGTCTACCAGCAGGCAGGAGTAAGGTTTAATCTTTCTTCGCCAAAGCAATTGGGAGAAGTACTTTTTGAAAAACTCCAGCTTGATCCCAAAGCCAAAAAAACCAAGACCGGTCAGTATGCAACCGGTGAAGATGTGCTGCTCAAACTTGCACATCAAAACAAAATCGTTGAGGACATCCTGGTTTATCGCGAACTGACGAAGCTTAAGTCGACCTACGTGGACTCTCTGCCACTGCTGATAAACAAAAAAACCGGCAGGGTACATACCACGTATGCGCAGGCTGTTGCAGTGACCGGTAGGCTGGCCAGCAACAATCCCAACCTGCAGAATATTCCGGTGCGCACAGAAAGGGGCCGCGAAATCAGAAAGGCATTTATACCGCGCGACAAGGACCACGTCTTGCTTTCGGCTGATTACTCCCAGATTGAACTCAGAATTGTAGCTGCCATCAGCGGCGACCCCGCGATGTGCGAGGCGTTCAGAACCGGCAAAGACATTCACACCGCCACAGCCGCAAAAGTTTATAATGTTGATGAGAAGGATGTGACAAAAGAAATGCGCTACAAAGCCAAGAGTGTGAATTTCGGTATCATTTACGGTCAGGGAGCATTCGGACTCGCCGACAATCTCGGCATCAGCAGAACAGAAGCCAAAGAAATCATCGACAACTATAAGAAACAGTTTGTCAATATTCAGCGGTATATGGATGATACGATCAACTTCGCAAAAGAAACGGGATATGTTGAAACTTTGATGGGACGGAAACGCTGGCTCCGTGACATCAATTCATCCAATTTTACAGTAAGGGGATTTGCTGAAAGAAACGCCATCAATTCGCCTATTCAGGGTACAGCCGCAGACATGATCAAGCTTGCCATGGTTAAGCTTCACGAAGTGTTTAAGCAGAAGGGTTTCAAATCGAAAATGATATTGCAGGTACATGATGAGTTGATCTTTGATGCTACGAGAGACGAAGCAGAAATGCTGAAGCCCATTATCCTCGACTGCATGAGAACCGCAATGACGCTGCCAAACGGTGTTCCGGTGGAGGCAGAAATCGGTGAAGGCGAAAGCTGGCTCGCAGCACATTAACTTAAATCATTTGATATGGCTACAAATCCAAAGACTGACGCATATATTGAAAATACTGCAGATTTTGCAAAGCCCATTCTCACACACCTGCGAAAAATTGTGCACAAGGCATGTCCACAGGTAGTAGAAACGTTCAAATGGAATTCCCCCACCTTTGAATACAAAGGACTCCTGTGCAGCATCGCATCATTTAAATCTTACTGCAGCTTTGGTTTCTGGAAGGCGTCTCTCATGAAAGACGCGGCAACACTGGTCGGTGAGAAAGGAATAGGAGCTGCCGGAAATCTTGGCAAACTCACCACGCTGAAAGATCTGCCGTCCGATAAAGTGCTGGTCGAATGGATCAAAGAAGCCATGCGTCTCAATGACGAAAACATAAAGCTTCCGAAAGACAAGCCAAGAAAATACGATAAGATCGAAGTCAGTGTTCCCGAGTACTTTACTGCGGCTCTCAAAAAACAAAAAGTGGCCGCAAAAGTTTTTGAAGCATTCAGCTACAGCCATCGCAAAGAATACATCGAATGGATAACAGAAGCAAAGACGGAAGCAACCCGCGAAAAACGAGTACAGCAGGCGCTTGAATGGATTGCCGAAGGCAAAGGACGAAACTGGAAATATCAAAAACAGTAGTATGGGATGGACTGATTATTTCTTCTTTTTTGAAAAAATCGGGAGCAGGTATATGCTCGTCGCCGGCATTGCATTTCTTCTGTTTTACATCCTTCTTCAAAAAAAGATCAGTCACAAAAAAATTCAGACAAGACAGCCGCTGAGAAACGATTATATCAGGGAAATTGGATTTTCGTTGCTCACCATTTCCATTTTTGCAGTCATCATCCTTCTGATTGTTAAACATCCTTTGATCAGGCCCGCGTCAAAAATTTATACCAGCATAGCGCAGCTTGGATGGTTGTATTTTTTCCTGGCTTTTATCTTCCTTGCAATCATCCACGATACTTATTTCTACTGGACACACAGGCTGATGCACAACAAGTCGATTTTCAAATATTTTCATCTTGTCCACCACAAATCGACCAATCCTTCGCCCTGGGCGGCCTATGCGTTCCACCCGCTTGAAGCAATTGTAGAAGCGGGCGTATTCCCCATCATGGTCTTTCTGATTCCAGTCCATCCGCTGCACATTGCAATTTTCTTCTTTTTTATGATCGTCTATAATGTGTATGGTCATCTGGGCTATGAGATCTATCCCAGGGGGTTTAGCCGCCACTGGCTGGGGAAATGGATCAATACATCGGTCAATCACAACCTCCACCACCAGTATTTCAAAGGCAACTATGGCCTTTATTTTCTTTTCTGGGACAGATTGATGGGCACTGTAAGAAAAGATTATGATGAAAGGTTCGATGAAGTGAAGTCCAGGGTCAGAGAATAATTCTCTATTGCAGTAACTTCACGCATGGCATTTACCATTTTTTATTGTTACGATGCATATTGCGGCTGGTGTTATGGTTTCAGCCCTGTTATAAAAAAAATAGCTGAGGACTTTGGGGACCGTGTGCAGTTTGAAGTGTTGTCAGGTGGAATGATTCTGCCGGAAGAACCCCGACATATATCCGTTACGGCTGATTATATCAAAGAGGCCCACAAAACCGTAGAAGAATATTCAGGCATCGTTTTCGGTCCAGACTATCTGTGGCATATCAATAATCCGGAGCTGAGTGACTGGTACCCAAATTCAGAAAAGCCGGCCATCGCCATGTGTATTTTCAAAGAATTCTATCCCGACCGTCAGGTGGAATTTGCCGCGGACCTTCAGTACGCACTGCATTACGAAGGGCGTGACCTTACAGACAATGAGGCATATCGCCATCTGCTGGAAAAATATTCCATTCACCCCGAAACATTTTACTCAAAGCTTGCCAGCGAAGAGTACAAGGAAATGGCATACTATGAATTCAGCCTTGTGAAGCAATTGCAGGTGACAGGTTTTCCGGCAGTGATGCTACAGGCCACCGAATCAAAGTTTTACCTGCTCGCAAGAGGGTTTACTTCTTATGAAGACATGAACGAAAGAATTGAAAATGTACTAAAGGAATTATCAGCATAAAACCTCCCTCTATATGATCAAGTTGTTTATCAGTTGTGTCATGATCTCTGCAACGGTTGCTGCATGCGCGCAGGGCTCAGACAAAATGGACTTTGAAAGATATGAGCCAAAGTCAACCCTGGTGGTTCCTGAACATAAACCGGACCGCGCAAAATTTCCCTTTGTCGATATCCACAATCATCAGTACGGCCTTAAGAGTTCGTCGATTCCCGGGCTGCTCACCGATATGGACAAACTCAACATGAAGGTGATGGTAAACCTGAGTGGCGGCACTGGTTCCAATCTCCAGGCAATGACGGGCGCGGTAAAAGAAACCGCTCCGAAGCGATTCATCATTTTTGCGAACATCGATTTCAATGGTCTTGGCGAAAGCGGATGGAGTGAAAAAGCCGCGAAGCAACTGGAGACTGATGTAAAAAATGGAGCGAACGGATTGAAGATCTTTAAAAACCTGGGCTTCTCAGTAAAGGACAATACCGGCAAAAGAGTAGCTGTTGATGACCCAAGGCTGGATGCAATCTGGGCTAAAGCCGGTGAGCTGAAAATACCTGTACTCATACATACCGCTGACCCAAAACCATTCTGGGATCCGGTAGATGAAAAAAATGAGCGCTGGCTGGAGATCACCACCCATCCCGGACGCAAACGCGGCCCATCCGATCCGGAGCCCTTCGATGAACTCATAGCCGAACAGCATCGTGTTTTCAAAAAGCATATCAAGACAACTTTTATAGCGGCGCATTTTGGATGGTATCCCAATGATCTTGGCAAACTGGCGCGACTAATGGATGAAATGCCGAATATCTGTGTGGAGTTTGGCGCGGTCATTGCTGAACTTGGCAGGCAACCCCGTGCAGCAAGGCAGTTCTTTGAGAAGTATCAGGATAGAATTCTCTTTGGAAAAGACAGCTGGGTTCCGGCTGAATATGCAACTTATTTCCGCGTGCTGGAAACCACCGATGAGTACTTTCCATATCATAAGAAATACCACGCCTACTGGAGAATGTACGGAATCGGATTGTCTGATGAAGTGCTGAAGAAAGTCTACTACAAAAATGCCCTGCGCATTGTCCCAAATATTGATAAAAACTTGTTTCCACAATAGATTTCTTTTACATACCTTTTATTAAATTTTATTGTTTATGAAAAAAGTAACCATTGCTTCATGCTTTGCTTTTTGCATTGCATTTACTGCCTGTAATGATGCAGGTACAACCGACACTACTGCCGCAGCTGCGGACACATCGGTCACTGCTGCTGCATCGGATACTACCACCGAGCCCATTGCTTCAGCAGCCCCAATGGATTCAGCCGCGGCGATGAAGGCCTGGATGGAGTATTCAACGCCCGGAGAAATGCACAAATTATTGTCATCTGGTTCAGGTGCATGGAAAGCAGAAATGACCATGTGGATGGATCCGCAGGCACCGCCGACAAAAAGTGTAGCAAAGGAAGTAAATCGAATGATTCTTGGCGGCAGATATCAGGAGTCTAAATATACCGGCAGTTTTGAAGGTCAGCCTTTCGAAGGAATCGGAACAATGGCCTATGACAACGCCACAAAAAAATTCATTAGTACCTGGATTGATAATATGGGAACCGGTCTTATGAAAATGGAAGGTACTTATGACCCCTCCACAAAAACCCTTTCTCAGGATGGCGTAGGTGTAGACCCTACTACTGGAAAGGATTGTAAAATGAGATCAGTAGTAACATATATCGATGACACGCACCGCAAGATGGAAATGTATAATGCAAAGCCAGGTCAGAAAGAATTTAAGTCAATGGAGATAGTATTGACGAAGATGTAGTCCAGGGACGCCGTCATTCCGAGCGCAGTCGAGGAATCCCCTACCAGTACTCAGAGTAATAGCCGTC
>JACMLD010000062.1 GCA_014379785.1 Chitinophagaceae bacterium | reverse complement strand
CGGCGATGCGCAGACAGCAGGGACCAAGAATGTAGCTGCAAATTTTCTATGCAATCGTTTTCGGAATTGCTGACGCCGAACGCATACGCTGTATCGATATAGGACTTATCTTAGGTGCAAATCTTTCATGTTATGAAGTTGATTACGATGCTTGCCTTACTGCTAATTCTTCTCAGCAATCCACTCCATTCTCAAAATGACGGCAAGTGGATAAATCTTTACAATGGCAAGGACCTCAGCGGTTGGAAGCAACTGAATGGCAAAGCGAAATACGAAGCCAGAAACGGAGAAATTGTCGGAACCACGGTGTCCAACGAACCAAATTCATTTCTGACTACAGAAAAAACGTACGGTGATTTTATTCTGGAACTTGAATTGAAAGTAGACAGTCCGATGAACTCCGGCATTCAGATCAGGAGCGAGAGCCTGGACAGTTATATGAATGGCCGTGTGCATGGTTACCAGGTGGAAGTGGATCCGTCACCCAGGAAGTGGAGTGGTGGCTTGTATGATGAAGCACGCAGGGGCTGGCTGTATTCGATGGAGTATAACCAAGCTGGAAAATCTGCATTCAAAAATGGCCAGTGGAACAAGTACCGCATTGAATGTATTGGCAACAATATCCGGGTCTGGCTCAATGGCATTCCAACATCCAATGTCGTAGACGATTTGACAGCAAAGGGTTTTATAGCGCTGCAGGTCCATTCAATCCCAAAAAGCGAACAACCCGGCAGACAAATCCGATGGAAAAACATACGGATCAGAACCGAAGGCATCAAAGCATCGCCAGCCGATAATATTTTTGTGATGAATATGCTGGCCAATGAACTTTCCGAACAGGAAAAGAAAAACGGTTATGCATTGCTGTTTGACGGAAAATCTTCACAGGGTTGGCGCGGTGCATACAAACCAGCATTTCCAGCAAAAGGTTGGGAAGTGTCGGATGGATCATTCAACGTAGTAAAAGCAGATGGAGCAGAATCAACCAACGGAGGAGATATCGTAACCGAAGCCCAGTACGGCGCTTTTGAACTGCAGTTTCAATTCAAGTTAAGTGAAGGTGCCAATTCTGGTGTGAAATATTTTGTCACCGAATCTGAGAACAATGCCGGATCGGCAATCGGTCTTGAATACCAGGTGCTGGACGACGAAAAGCATCCGGATGCAAAACTGGGTGCAGTAGGAAACAGAACACTTGCCGGTTTGTATGACCTCATTCCACCATTAAGTATCAGTGCGGCGAAAAAGAAGATTGGAGAATGGAACTACGGTATGATCCGCGTTTACCCCGATGGGAAAACCGAGCATTGGCTCAACGGATATAAGATGACCGAATACCAGCGCGGAACCCCGATCTTTTATGCGCTGGTTGCCCGCAGCAAATACAAAGACTGGAAAAACTTCGGCATGGCTCCAAAAGGACATATTCTTTTGCAGGACCATGGCGACAAAGTCTCTTTCAGAAGCATTAAATTACGTGAGATAAAGTAATACAAAAACCATTGTTATGCCATATTCAAGGAGAAAGTTTATAACGAATTCTGCAAAGGCAAGCGCAGCTGCGTATGTAGCTGCCATGGGTTTCAGTGCCAAAAGCTATGCGAATATTATCGGAGCAAATGATCGCGTGCGCGTTGGGGTAGTGGGCTTTTCAGACCGTTTCCGCCAGGCACTGCTGCCATCGTTTATGAATCATCACAAGGAATTGAATTTTGATATCGTAGCAGTATCAGATATCTGGAAAAAACGTCGCGAGGAAGGCCAGGCACATCTGAAAGAAAAGATGGGTCATGATATCAAGGCCTGTATGAACAATGAAGAGCTATATTCTACAAAAGACATAGATGCTGTGATCATTGCCACGGCTGACTTTCAGCATGCAAGACATGCCATTGAAGCGGTGAGTGCAAAATGCGATGCATATGTTGAAAAACCTTTTGCAGAAACAATGGAAGATAACCGCGCTGCACTCAAGGCAGTGAAGGCTTCCGACCGCATCATCCAGGTAGGTTCACAACGTAGGAGCGGAAGCAACTACACCGCTGCGGCACAATTTGTAAAAGACGGCAAGTTTGGCGATATCACCATGGTTGAACTGACCTGGAACGTGAATCAGCCCGGCCGCTGGAGAAGACCCGACCTTGTGGGACAATGTTTTGAAAAAGATACGGACTGGAAACGATTCCTTATAAACAGACCTTTCGAAGCATGGGATCCACGCAAATACCTTGAGTATCGTTTGTTCTGGCCATATTCATCGGGCATGCCCGGTCAGTGGATGAGCCACCAGATTGATACCGTGCATTGGTTCTCCGGCCTCGGACATCCAAGAAGTGTCGTGGCAAACGGAGGAATTTATCAGTGGAAAGATGGCCGTCGCAACTGGGACACCACAACAGCAGTATTTGAATACGGTGCTGACAAAGACAATGGTTTCCAGGTGGTGTTTATGTCGCGCATGCACAATGGCGATGAGCGTCCATCAGAAATTTATTATTCAAACGGGGGAGAGCTTAACCTCATCACCAATACAGTTTCACCGGCAGGCGGACTAACCGAAAGGCATGCATCTGCAATGAAAATGAAGGCAAACCTGTTGCCGGAAATCAAACTTTCTGACCTTGCTGAAAAAGTTGTAGCGTCGGCAAACACTGGTGCAGATGTACTAACGTCGGGGCATATGCGCAATTATATGGAATGTGTCCGCAGCCGCAAGCAACCAAATGCTCCGGTAGAAGCAGGATACAATCATTCAATTGCAACCATTATGACAAACGCTGCGGTGAGAACCGGTGGTAAAGCCACTTTCGATGCGGCAACACAGGAAGTGATGGTCGGCGGAAAAGTTTTTAAATATTAATTATACCAGGTCATAATCGCGCTTCCACTTCGCAGTACCGTCACCATACAATGCCTGATTGGCAAGGTGTACGGTGATAGCGGTGGAAGCGCCTGTGACCACATTTGAATCTGGTTGTATGTTGCGGGATATGCTTTCGTGAAATTTTTCCATGGCATACCAGGTTCCATCTTTTGTCGGCTCTTTTAAAATGGGGATGCCGCCATCTTTGTTCCACTCAATCTTCGTTGCACCAGCAACGCCATCTATGGTCTGCAATTCTTTTTTAGTTTCGGTCTCGGGATAAAAAACACCATCGTGCATCAGCAACGATACAGAACCCTTGGTGCCTTTGAGTTTGAAGAGATACCCATCCCGCGCGTTTCCACAGGTGGAGCCAAAATTCCCAATG
>JACMLD010000537.1 GCA_014379785.1 Chitinophagaceae bacterium | reverse complement strand
GGGCTGACGGTTTTCCTGAAAGAGGCTGGGTGTCCACTCAGGCTGTCGAAATGATGGAGAGTATTTAACTCTTTGCTTTTCTCCTGCTGAAATCCAGATAAGCAACTATCAGAAACAAACCTGCATAAGCAACCGAACTCCACATGATAGATTCCAATTGGTTTTTATATGCAGGAAAAACAATCATCATTGGGTAAGCAAATGGAATTTTGTCGGCATGAATCCATTTGTGTTCCAGCGCAAGCAGCATCGATGCGATCCACATGGCCAGTCCAAAGCCCACCGGCGCCAGAAAGCTTTTGAAACGCAGGCCGAACCAAAACTGTATCGTACTCAGGGCAAGTGCAGATACATAAATATTACCGTTTTTTATGAGCAGTCGTTTGACGTCAATTGCATGGTTCCAGATATTCAATTCAGGATTGGTCAGTTGCAATCCCATCATTGAAACCATCATAAACAGATTATGTAGCACGATAAAAGCGATGATAAAAATTTGCGCTGTGAGAAATTTTGCAATGAAAACATTGTGCATTTTCTGTGGCGAAGTAAATACCTGTTTCCATGTACCGTTTCTATATTCAATCTGAGGCAACAGTGTGCAGACCAGCACAACGAAAGCGGGAAGAAATATAATGGCCAGTATTTCGGTACCGTTTTTTAGAAACAGATTCCAGGGATCAGCTTTGAATCTTGAAATAGCCTCCTCTGTACCCTGATCAAAAAGAAAGCTGAGTGTTGGAATAATTACCGCACCCAGAAAACACAAATACAGGACCCAGGTTTTTTTGGTTTTCAAAAGCTCGCTGCGCAAGGAATTCAGTAAACTCATTTTTTATTCGTTGTAAGATCAATAAATAGTTGCTCCAGGTTGTGCTCGGTTGGACGCAGCAGATAAACATCCAGACCGCGGTTCACAAGCAGCCGGTTGATCTGTGCAATTTCCTCCTGTTCCACAAAAGGCATGACAAGCATGTCAGCATCCTTTTGCAATGGATATTCAGAAAGAAATGCCATTGCCGCATCATTATCAGATGTGCGGATTTGAAGCTTTGTCTGTAATTTCTGGAGGAAGAAGAGTTCTTTCAAAGTCCCTTGAAAAAGCATCTTACCAGCTGCGATGATACCGACATGGGTTGCCATTTTTTCGACTTCAGCAAGAATGTGGCTCGACACAAGTATTGTCATTCCATGCTCCTGGTTCAGCTTACCTATCAGCTGCCGCAATTCAATGATTCCTGTAGGATCCAGACCATTGGTGGGTTCATCCAGAATGAGCACTTCCGGTGATGGCAACAGTGCAAGTGCAATGGAGAGTCGCTGTGTCATGCCGAGAGAAAATTTTCTCACAGACTTTGAACCCGTCTCACTCAGGCCAACAATGCCGAGAACCTCATCAATCTTAGGTTTTGAGGCATAGTAAATGCGACGATAGATCTCAAGATTTTCGCGGGCACTGAGATGTCCGTAGAGCGAAGGCTTTTCAACCAAGGCGCCCACTTTTCTGAGAATATCAACCCGGTGATGCCTGATATTCTTTCCAAAAATCTCTACGTTTCCTTCCTGCACATGTAAAAGGCCGAGCAACAAACTAAGCGTGGTGGTTTTTCCTGAACCATTTGGACCAAGAAACCCATAAACGCTTCCTTTTTCAACCTGCAGATTGATGCCATCCAGCGTTCTGACATCACCGGAATAATTGTAATTGATTCCGGTCGTTTCGATTTCAAATTTTCTATTCATACTTATAATTAATCGAGGTCAATACGTTCCTGTTCATCGCCCGCACTGCCCGCTGATTTCTTTTTCTGGGCCGCTGCCTTACCCTTACTGAACCGGTAAGAAAATCCGATGCTGATGACCCGCGAATCGCGCACAGCCTGGAAGGCAACATCCACATTGCCGTAGTTGATAACGGTATTCTGACGGAGCGTGTAAAAAATATCGCGGAAAGTTAATCTGACAGTACCCTGATTTTTCATTATCTGCTTGCTCAATCCGGCCGTGAATACGCCGACAGGTTTTATTTTAAACACACCCTCTACGCGACTGCTGCGATACATGCCTGTCAGCTCTCCGGTAAAAGTTTTTGAAAGTTTAAACTGTTGTGTACCCGAGAAAGTAACTCCAGGGGCGGAGAAAGCTATCGGCGCATTATTGACCACTCCTTTGAAACTGTTGTTGAATGCATTTACATAAAGATTACCTGACCACCATTTTGTAAAGGGAGTATTGACGCTGACCGCGATACCAAACTGACGAAGCGATGCAATATTGGCCGGCCGCGAATAAGCCTCCTGTCCTTTCTGCTCGATAACACCCTGGATAATATCTCTTGTAGAAGTATAATTTATTGTGGTGCTGAGAATGGTTCCGTAGCTGTGAAAGATTTCGAAGTTGTTGCTGAACTGAGGCTTCAGATTCGGATTCCCTTCGCTGTATGTATATCTGTCTACGAAACGTATAAATGGATTCAGGCTTTGGTAATTCGGTCTCCTTATTCTTCTGCCGTAGTTGGCGCCAAAAATATTTTTTGCATTTGCCTTGTATTGCAGATATCCGGTTGGGAAAAGCTGTGTATAATTTCGGCTGAAATTTGCACCGGTTGTCAACTGATGACCAGTCGCATTTGTATTCTCCAGACGCAATCCAAATTGCGCACTGATCTTCTTTGTCAATGGTCCGCTGAGATTCAAATATGCTGCATTGATATTTTCTTCATAAACAAAATGATTGCTTCTCAGATAGTCGTGCACAACAGCCCCGTATTGAATACTGTCGTACACTGCATCATTGTCGGTTTTCACATAACTGCTTTTCAAACCGGTCTCGAGTTTAAAACCTTTTTTGAGAGGATGCACATAATCTGCTCTGGCACTGTAAATATTCAGTACCTGCGGAAGTCTGCCGGTGAGTGTATCCGCTTTCGCAATGCCATTTGCTGAAGCGTCGAAATATGCATTCTCCATAAATTGGTTGTTCACTGCATCGTATCCGATATAATCTGCTTCGGCTGTGAACTCTCTGCCTTTGGTATCTATTTGCTTTCTGTAGTTCAGGTTCGCGCCAAAAGATTTCCAGGCACTGTTGTTTGCGACCAGCGCGGTGGTCACTCTTTCTGCCTGTTTTGACGAATTCAAAATGTCTGTTGTGTTTCGATTGTTCACCGATGAAGGTGCTGATGCTCCCGTAAGCACCAATCCCAATGTTGCCTTTTTCGAAAGCGTATAATCGACACCCGCCTTTCCATTGTAAGAGCGGCTTTCGAAACTTTTTCTTGCGGTCTGATCAAAATAATTTGCAGGTGCTGTGCCATTCGAATTGAGGATGGTACGCTGAATGGTCAGGGTTTCAAAATTTCTCTGGTAACCGTGACTCAGATTTGCAAACCAGTTTGTCTTGCCTGCCTTGTAGTTGAAGTTGAATCCTTCGCTTGCTTTTGGGTAGCGACCCTGGCTAAAAGTAAGATTGATTGAGCCATTGTAACCTGATGCGGTATTCTTCTTTGTCTTGATATTGATGATCCCTGCGTTGCCGGCTGCATCATAGCGCGCGGGTGGATTTGTCATTATCTCTACCTGGTCCATTTGTCCGGAGTTCATGTTTCTGAGCATCGCCGCCAGATCGGCACCGTTTAGCTGCGTGGGCCGGCCATCAACCAGGATAAGTACTCCTTCCTTTCCCTTCAGGCTAATGTTACCGTCGTTGTCAACGGTTACTCCGGGTGATTTTTCCAGCACATCCAATGCAGTTGTGCCAAGGTTGGAAACAGATGCGTCTACATTCACGACGGTTCTATCGATCCGGTGTTCGATCAGTGGTCGCTTAGCGGTCACCGTTACCTCGGCCAATGATTTCGCCATTGCAAACAATTCTATGGTTTTTATTCTGACAGAAGTTTCTTCGGCTTTCAATTCAAATACCGGCGCGTGTGTTTTGCGATGTCCGACGGCAGATGCAACAATGAGATATTTACCAGGTTTTATTTTCTCGAAAAGGTATTCGCCCGCTCTGTCGGCAATCGTCAATTTAATAACGGCCGAATCCCTCGCTCTCAGAAGCGCAACCGTTGTTGCCTGCTGTTTAGACGAGGTGTCGATGGCAAACCTTACACCACCCGAAATGGAGCCGGTGCTTTGAGAGAAAGACTGTGTTGCAAAGACACAGAAAAGAAATGTAGTTAGAATAAAAGACCGCATGAGATAAGCGTTTGAGGTGTTTGATGAATGAATGCGACACAAGAGTAGTGAGCATTTTCACGGGCTTTTTATGATTGTGATGTAAAGGATAAAATGTGTGACGGAAAGTGGAACTGAAAAGAATTTCTGCAGTGAAAACGCGGGCAGGGTCCCAAAAGGCAAATCCATCACATTAAAAAGGAGTTTCGTCACATTTGTCCCTTGTATTTACGCTTCCGGACTAGTTTGCAGCCGAAACATGAGAACAAAACAATCCATCAACCGAATCATAAGTTTTACCCGGATTGAGTTCTGGGCTGCCATTACGCTGTTTACCATTTTGCTGATTGTGACAGTTTCAGATGCATATGAACAGAAATACCCCGGAGCACTGATAACGAAACACATTGTGATCTTCATGGGTTTTATGGCGTTGAATTTTATTATTGTTCCAGCGATTGTAAAGCGACATCGCCTGCTTCTCTACATCCCGCTTTTAATACCTGGTCTCGTATTCGTATTTCTGATCATGGGAATCTGTGATACCTACATCCGCCTTGATTTTTATGCACCGGATAAATCTACAAGCCAGGCGCACGAACAAATTTTTGGACAGGCACTGGTAGAGCTTGTCAGGCTGGTATTATTATTCGCACTCTACACCGGATTGCGATATGCGGGCAGATTTCTTGTAGGGAATGCAGAAGAGATCAGAGAGAAGTACCGGTTTCTCACACCTGGCGGACTGATAGCCTTCGTAGTTTATCTGATGATCCTTTTTCTGCTGCTTGTTGCGGATGCAGATGGAGACGTGATTCTGGCATGGATGGTGGTTATTTTCTGCGGAATCGTTTTCTACCTGTATGCGTTTTACAAACTGATACCAAAATCGCTGAAAAGCGAAAACGCATTTGTCTGGTATATCATAAAATCATTTCTGATCCTGCTTGCATCTTTTTTGCCGGTTGCCATTTTAATTCTTTTTACCATTGAGAGCGATGACGTGGCATTTACGCTGAGCTTTCAGAATTCTTTCGTTCATTTCTTTATCACCACTCCTTTGTGCTGGGTACTGTATAAGCGATATATGAGAGGCAGCGAGGAGATGTACGCGCTGAAAACCGAGTTGGGCAAATCAAACGCAAACCTTGATTTTCTGCGGTCACAGATCAACCCTCATTTTCTTTTCAACGCACTGAATACCATTTACGGCACTGCCATACAGGAAAAGGCGGAACGAACAAGCGAAGGGGTGGAAAGACTTGCGGATATGATGCGCTTTATGCTCCAGGAAAATATGCAGGATAAAATTTCCCTTGCCCGCGAAATCGAATACCTGAATAATTTTATTGGCTTGCAAAGGTTAAGGACGGATCCGATGCCTGAAATCAGCATCCAGACCCGGATAGATGATCGTGAGAATATGTTTCAGATAGCACCCATGCTATTGATACCCTTTGTTGAAAATGCATTTAAACACGGCATCAGCCTGAGGGAGCCTTCACATATAAAAATAACGCTGGAGATAAAAAACACGACTCTTTATCTAGATGTTTATAACAGCAAACACGACAGGCAATCAACCGACCCTGAAAAAGATAAAAGTGGGATAGGACTTGAAAATGTAAAGCAAAGATTAAAGTTATTGTACTCGAATAAACATGAATTGATCATTCGTGACACGAGTAAGGAGTTTTTTGTCCATCTTACACTGCAACTGAAGTAAGTATGAAAGCGATCGCGATAGACGATGAGCCCATAGCATTGGAGATTATCCGATCTCACGCATCAAAGGTGCCGTTCCTGGACCTGAAAGCAGTCTTTACAGATGCT
>JACMLD010000536.1 GCA_014379785.1 Chitinophagaceae bacterium | reverse complement strand
TCGCCCTTGGGGGAAAGCTGAACAGAAAACATCTTGTTCTTTTTCTTTCAGTTTGGTTATTATTTCTCATTCTCGTCAACCTTTTTTTCCCGGTTCCAGAAAATCCAGTGTTAAAGGTTGTTTGCAGTGCATATTCGATTGAGTTTATCTGTGGTGCATTTACTGCTATCATTTTCGACTCGGTGATGGCGAAAAAATCTTTGATTCCAAAGTCAATAGTCCTGGTGATGCTGCTGGTACTTTGTGTATCATACCCTGTCTTTTTTTCCATTTTTTATGATCCAAACGGCAAACGACTGTTAATTCCCTGCATCGTGTTTGGTATCTTTTTCTCAATGCTCGTTTTTACCCTGGTGACTCTCGAGACCCGGCACCAGATGAAATTTCCGGCAATGCTGGTTCGTATTGGAAACGTGTCCTATACCATATACCTCTCTCATGTACTCATTCTCGGGCTGCTGGGTAGAATCTGGGCCAGCTATTTTTCTGTTCCGGGGATGGCCCTGGATGATATCATTGCATATGCAGTTATGCTGCTGGCCATTGTTTCCTATTCATTTATTGCATTCCGGTTGATTGAAAATCCATCGTACAAACTTTTTCTGGGGAAGCGAAGACAGCCTTCCGTCGCAACCCTTTAATAATTTTAGGTTATAGATTTATTATCAATGTATTAATACTCATGGTACTGAGTTTTGGCTGACCGAATTGCCGGAGATTTGAGAAAATATTTTTATGAAAAGAGTTCTTTTTGCATCTGTGATAGTATTGGCTGGATTCGCCTCTCAGGCCCAGGTCGCGCCAACTGCCAAGACCAGTCCTGCCTCTGTTGTTTCAAAGGCGGATTCTATATCGCCGGCAAAATCTGACTCGCTGAGACGCGCGGAAGGAAGGGGGTTCAGAGTGTCTGAGATCAGGACCTCACAAAAACCAAAGTCATCTGCCAAGCCAAAGGCTGTCTTTCTTCCAAAAGCCGGAAGCTAGTACTTTGATCAAATCATCCTATTTTTAATGGCTCGCCCTGCGGGCTTTAGAAATTTAAAAGAGGAGATTTGAAAAATTACATCTTTGCTGTAGCGGCAATATTTGTTGCCGGCTGTTCCGAAATGCCAGAAAAAGAAGCCAACGACAAAAAGTCAATAAGCCTCATAACCCTCGAGCCCGGTCACTTCCATTCTGCCCTGTTGCAGAAGTCGATGTACCCGGATGTTGACTCTACTGTACATGTATATGCGCCCCAAGGTGATGAGCTGAATGCCCATCAGAAACTGATTGACCAGTTTAATAATCGTTCTGAGGCCCCGACCAGCTGGAACCAGACACTCTATACCGGCAATGATTTCTTTGAAAAGATGCTCAGCGAAAAGGCCGGGAATGTAGTGGTGCTCGCAGGTAACAATCTGAAAAAAACAAATTACATCCTCCGCTCAGTAGAGGGGGGATTCAATGTGCTGGCAGATAAACCCATGGCCATTGACAGTGGCAGTTTCGAGCTGCTAAAGAAAGCTTTCGAAACCGCGGCCGCGAAAAATGTGCTTCTTTATGATATCATGACCGAGCGTTATGAAATTTCAACTATACTTCAACGTGAGTTGTCGCTGCTGCCCGGCATATTTGGTGAGCTTGAAAAAGGGACCCCTGAAAACCCGGCTGTAACCAAAGAAAGTGTTCACCATTTTTACAAATATGTTTCCGGAAATGTGCTCACAAGGCCATCCTGGTTTTTTGATGTAAAACAGGAAGGGGAAGGCATTGTGGATGTCACCACCCACCTGGTTGACCTGATACAATGGGAATGCTTCCCCGACCAGGTGATCGATTACAAAAAGGATGTTGAGTTTAACTCTGCCCGCAGATGGCCAACACAGCTCACTCTGAGTCAGTTTAAAGCCATCACAAAAAAAGATTCATTCTCCGGTTTTCTCGCCGGCAATATAACGGACGACAGTATTCTCTCAGTTTTTGCAAATGGTGAAATCAATTACAAGTTGCGTGGCGTTCATGCGAAAGCATCTGTAAAATGGGTCTACAAAGCGCCGGAGGGTACCAGCGATACACATTCCTCGATCATGCGCGGCACAAAAGCCAACCTGGTGATAAGACAGGGAGCAGAAGAAAACTACAAACCTGAACTTTACATAGAAACCATCGGTAAAAAGGATTCCGCTATAGCAGAGCTTTTCAAAGGACTCCAGTCGAAATACCCGGGAATAGAACTAAAAGAAAATGCAAAAGGCTGGCAGGTCGTCATTCCGGCAAAATACAAAGAAGGTCATGAAGCACACTTTGCCCGCGTTGCGGAAAAATTCCTGGGTTACTTGAAAAATGGCGACATGCCAGCCTGGGAAGTGCCAAATATGATTGCGAAATATTACATCACCACCACGGCACTTGAACTTGCGAAGAAAAGCAAATAGCTAACTGGTCTGCGGTGCAGTATAGGTGACAACATCTATCGCAACGCCATTTGGATCTTCTATGGCAAAGTGACGGTCACCCCAGGGCTCGTCGCGCAATTCGATTTTTATCGCCAGTCCTTTCTTGCGGAATTCTTCGTAGGTTTTGTCAACGTCATCTACTTCGATGGTGAGAAACAATCCCCGTCCCTCAAATGGCTGGTGAAACAAAGGCTGCTGAGATGGATGATTTGGCTGCAAAAATCCGATTTCACCGGCTTTGCCCGGACAATGCATCAAAAGGTAGAATTCGTTTTCAAAGGTAGTTTCAAAGCCGAACAG
>JACMLD010000535.1 GCA_014379785.1 Chitinophagaceae bacterium | reverse complement strand
TGTTTTGCCGGCGCGCAATATTTTTTCGACCGCCAGTCTGGAGGAAAGGTGTTTTGAAAGTTCTTCTTCATTGACGATGCCACTGAGATAAATTACCTGATTGCAATGGGTGGGTTCAAGAAGTTTTAGAAAGCCTTCTGCCACTTTTTTTTCTTTCTCTTCGAAAGAGGCGCCTTCCCGCATGGAATGGATGAGGAAGAATGCAGCGTCGATGTCTTTTGGAAACGGCGAAGATTTTTCCGTATCTGTGAAATTCACTTCCAGGATCGCTGGTTTGTTTGCGAGTTTGTTGTGTTCGTAGCGCGAGCTGTCGCGTACACAGCAGACCAGGTCGTGGCCTTCCAGTTGCAGTGCTGCTACCAGTCTTGTCCCGATGTATCCGTTTGCGCCGGTGATCAGAATCTTCATTGATTTTCTAACAGGCGGAATGGCGAAAGGTTTGAATGAGAGCTAATTCACTTTTTGCCTTGCCTTTACGAGATATGTGTTGAAGAATGGGAGCAATTCGGTGAAAAATCTTCCACTTAATCCGTCGAGCTTATTTGTATGATCGCCATTGTATTCTTCGGCGAAGTGTTTTATTTTATGGTCTTCGAGTTTTTTGCTGAACTGGAGGGAGGTGGCAGGGATATGCGAAAATTCATCGTCTCTTCCCCAATCCATTTTTATGGCGTTAAAACTTTTCAATGCTTCAAGATGGGAGTCGATCATATTGAAGGGAAAATTTGCTTCCCATTCTTTCGATATTTTCTCGTTTAATAAGAGGCTGTCACCAGATAATGATGCTGGAATATTGCCGCGCAGGAGTTGGTTGGAAGGATTGGGAGAATAGGTTCTTGCGAGGTTGGAGAGAATGACGGCATAGAAATCATCGAAGGAGGTATTCTCCGGATTTTTCAGGCTTTTAAAAATATCGTCCTCTGTTTTCGCCGCGAGGATTTTTTTAAATGCCGGCGCAGTGGGATTGAATTCATTGGCCCAGTTTAGAACGGCCGGACTCATGGCATAGATGGCGCCAAATGCTTCAGCGTTGGTCATGCCGATTTTCAGGGTTCCGTTGCCACCCATCGAGTGACCACTTAGTCCGCGCGCATTTTTCTCCGGTATGGTGCGGTAGTTGGCGTCGATGAATTTTACGAGGTCTTTTGCAATAAAGTCTGCCCAGTTACCGGTTGCTGCAGAGTTGGTATAGAAGCTTCCTCTGAATTTTGTATCGCTGTTTGGCACAACGAGAATCACGGGATGTATTCGACCATCTGTAATTGCCTGATCCATGAGTGCCTGGAGGCCCATGTATTTCATCACCTCGGCATCATCGGATAAGACTCCGTGCAGGAAGTAGATCACGGGATAACTGAGTTTTGATGCTGAATACCCGGGCGGGAGATAGATTGTTACGCGGCGGTTTATGTCTTCACCGGTTATATTTTGTTTGATGGAGTTTGCAACAAATGTTTTTATCTGAACGGTTCCTTTTCTTGCCGGCTGTGCATTGACAGACACAGAAAGGATGATCAGGATGGTGAAAAGCAGTTGTCTCATGGTTGGGGTTATTTGTCTGAAGATAACAAATGCGTTTTATACCCCAATTTCGTCGGGTTTCCCCCCGGGTTTTGATTCCCCCTCCTTTTAGATTTGCATACACGATAACCAATAAACATTTTGATATGAAAAAGACAAAAGTTCTTTACTGGATCTTTACCGGCTTGTTTTTATTTGTGATGCTGGGCTCTGCCATCCCTGATATCCTGGTGATGGATATGGCTGTACAGGGTTTTAAAGAAATGGGTTTGCCGGTGGCGCTGGTTCCTTTTCTTGGAGTGGCGAAAGCGCTGGGTGTGATCGCGATACTGGTCCGTGGTTTTCCATTGGTGAAGGAATGGGCTTATGCGGGTTTGATTTTCGACCTGGTTGGAGCGACATACCTGGTGGCGGCTGCCGGGAAACCGTTTTCTATGTGGGCGCCGATGTTGATATTTATCGGGTTGGGTTTTGCATCTTATTATTTCTATCACAAGTTGAAGAGGGAGTTATCCTTAAATAAGCGTGAGGAAGCGATTGTGCGGACGGATGGTTTTGCAACGGTATAGGGGAGTCCCCACTTTCAGGGATATATTGCCGGCTGCTGAATGAGTAATTTTTGGGGTCCAAAAATTATATTATGCAGTTACATATGCAGATTGCCAACAAGGCGAGGAGGTTGCTTTCGTTTCTACATGAAAATGCTTCGTTGCGTGATATTGAGGAGCAGAAGGATATCTTGGCGCTGATGTCTCAGGTGCACAAGGTTTTTCCGCAATGGATGATTGTTACGTGTCGGGGATTTCATACCGGATATTTTTATGTGAGTGACAATTGTACGCAGATCATCGGCTATGACCCTCAGTACATCGCGGACGAGATGAGGACAGAAGAATATTTTTCTCAGATTCATGAAGCTGATAAGGAAGACTTATTGCTTTGTTTTCAGCATCTGCAGGATTTTTTGCTGAATGAGCAACCCGCGGATATGTACAAGATTCGTTTTGTATTGCATTATCGGTTCCGCCATGCAAACGGCCAGTATATTTATTTGCAGGATCAAAAGATGAGTTTCATTCTCAACAAGAAACCTGTTCATTATTCCATGGTCCGGGATTTTACAGGTGAACTGGTTTTCACGGGAGTAAAGATGGAAATTCAGCGCGAGGAGAATGGAAGCCTTTTGAAGGTTGCTGAGTATTCGCCTTTAAAAGCTTCCAAACTTTCACGCCGCGAAACAGAGTTGGTATTGTTGATGCGTCAAGGTTTCACTACGAAAGAAATTGGGAGTTCACTGAGCATCAGTCCAAATACCGTGAGAAATATGCGTCAGAAAATGTTTGAAAAATACAAGGTCAACAATGCCATTGAACTGCTCAATGCGGTTTAGCCTTCTTTGACAAGTCCAATTTTGACCGGATTGCTGACGGGTTTGACGGTTTTGAGGAATTTGTAGATGGCTTTGAGCTCATCATCAGACATGCGACTGAATGGTCCCCATGGCATGTGGGAGCCGGGTACCAGTGGGCCTTTTCTGAACCTGTCGATGAATTGCTGTTGACTCCAGCCGAAGAGGCGTCCGGTTTTGTCGGGAGTAAGATTTGGCGTAGTCAGAGAAAAAGTACCTGAATCGCTGGGCATGTCAAATTTCAACCCACCTGCATAGTCTTCGCCGGTATAGGCGCCGGTCATGAGGTCGCGGTTCGTATGACATCCTTTACAGTTGGCAACACTGTTTGCCAGATACTTGCCGTATTCTGCGGTGGTATCGCGCGTGACTGAAACTGCCACGGGGCCATCGGGACCAACCGGTTTCAGCAGGAACGCTTTTACAAACCTGCCAAGAAGATTCATTTGATTTTCCGGTATGGCCCTGGAAAAAGAGGGCTGGCTGCGGAGATAGGAAATGATGGCCGAAAGATCTTCATCACTGGTATTGTGAAAAGGCATGAAATCAAACAACGCATTGCCGTCCCTGCTTACTCCGAACCTGAGCGAGCGCGCAATTTCGCCGTCGGTCATACTGCCGATACCGGTGGCGTCGGGAGTGAGGTTTTTCGCATATAGCAGACCGATAGGCAGGTCGAAGACCCTTCCACCGGAGAGTGGCACATCGGTGCCGTTCAATACATCTTTCTCCATTTCGGGGGAGGAATGACAATTTGCGCAATGAGCCGGACCGAAAACAAGGCTTTTGCCTCTTGCAATAACAGCTGAGTCTGTGCTCGCCACCACATTCGGGTAGGGAGCATCGAATTTGATGTCCTGCCTGAGAAAAACGGCCAGAAATAAACTTAAGATAAGCATCAGCAACACGATTCCGGACCATTTGAAAAACTTCTTCATATCTGAAAATTGTAGGATTTTGTAGAGATGCAAACTTAATTTCAGACCATAGCCTCCTCAATAGTAGATATGTACCATTACACAACAGTTTGAGGTATTTTTTGCTTAAATTAGGGGTCTAACGAAACTGCCACTTACTCATGATCAGATGGATCCTGCTTCTCTCTCTTCCGGCATCACTGATTTCAAAAACGGGATTTTCCCAGGATTTGCCGGACAGCCTTTCCAAAAAAAATACAAATGAAATCATACTGCATTACAATGCTGCAATGAAAGAGAATCTCTATATCTACAATGGCGCGGCTTATACAGGCTCATACAGAAAAGGAAATGGACACGCCTATTTTTTGACCGACCAGGCAATCACCGGTACGGTTGATTTTGAAGGAATCAGGTATGTTGGTATTGCGATGCAATATGACCTGATCCTGGGTGAACTCGTGGTGAACGACTACTCCAAAAATTTCAGCCTCAAACCCGATCCATCAAAGATTTCCTCGTTTACCCTCGACCATCACCGCTTTGTTCACCTTGCAGGCAATACATCAGGCAGCGGGTTTCCGGGAGATGGCTACTATGAGGAATTGTTCAGTGGCCGCAGGTCATCGGTTTACGCCCGTTTTAAAAAACAGGCTGTTGAGCCTTCGAGGCCGGATGAGCCTTTGAAATATTTTGAATATGTGAATTATTATATTCTTAAAGATGGAAGCTTCAGTGAGATCAGTTCGCAAAATGCGATGATAAAAGCCTATCGCGACAAAGAAAAACAGGTGCGGGATTTTATTCAGTCAGCCAATCTGAATTACAAAAAGAACAATTCCGTCACATTGATAAAGCTGGCCGAGTTCTATGAACAGTTAAACTAATCAAGAATGCAATCTTTACTTCGAAGGTGCTTGCCGATATGTATGCTGGGGCTTGTTGTGCTGTTTTCGCAACGGGTGAGTTCGCAGCAGAAGAACGTGATCAATGGTAAATTTCTGTCGGCTCCGTTTGAGACATTTATTAAAACGGTAGAATCCCAGACAAATTTTCGTTTTTTTTATAAGTCCTCTGAAGCTGACTCGATCAAAGTGACCCTGGATGCGGATGAAATGCCGGTACGTACTGCCCTTGACAAAGTTTTTGCAAATACCTCTTTCCGCTTTTCTTTTGATGAATCAAACAGAGTTTTTATCACCCGCCTCTACCAGATACACACTGCTTTGCCTGAAGGATATTTTGAACAACGTGCAGTGAATGTGCAGCAAAACAACCCGGCAGTGGCAATGCCGCTCGAGAAGAGCCGAAAAAAAGAAGTGCTCACTGCATCGCTTGAAAACAAATTGTACGAAGTGGGTTCGCCTGACAGCAAAAGCAAACAGGCAAAACCAGTGCTGTCCGGTTATGTGCGTGACGCCAAAAACGGCGAGGCCCTGTCCAATGCAACAGTTTATGTGGATACCCCTGCCGTAGCAGTACTGACGGACCAGTTCGGACATTTTTCACTCACTCTTCCCAAGGGTCGTCATACCATCAATATATCCAGCATTGGTATGAAGAATACGGTAAGGCAGGTACTTCTGCAGTCAGATGGCGCACTCAACATAGAACTGGTTGATAATATCGTCAGTCTGAAAGCCGTCACGGTCACAGGAGAAAAAAAATCAAATGTGCGCGGACTTCAGATGGGCGTGGAGAAAATCAATATCAAAACGATCAAACAATTGCCAGTGGTATTTGGTGAGGCGGATGTATTGCGGGCAGTACTCACATTGCCGGGCGTAGTATCTGTGGGAGAATCCAGTACCGGTTTTAATGTCAGAGGCGGGTCAGCGGATCAGAACCTGATCCTTTTTAATGATGCCACCATTTACAACCCTGCACATCTCTTCGGGTTTTTCTCAGCGTTTAATCCCGATGTGATAAAAGGGGTGGAGCTATACAAAAGTGCCATTCCGGAAAGATATGGTGGCCGGCTTTCTTCGGTGCTCGACGTCACCTCGCGCAGCGGCAACAGTAAGAAACTCTCCGGCATGGGCGGCATTGGGCCGCTCACCAGCAAACTCACCATTGAAGGTCCGATTGTGAAAGACAAAACCTCGTTTATTGCGGGTGGACGAACAACTTATTCCAACTGGCTTTTCAAGACCATACCCAACTCCGACTACCGCAACAGCAAAGCATCATTTTATGATGTCAACCTGCACATCAATCATACGATTGATGGCAATAACAGTCTGTACCTCTCCGGTTATCTGAGCCGCGATCGTTTCAAACTGAATTCCGATACCACCTACGGATATGGCAACAGAAATCTCAACATCAAGTGGAAACACAATTTCAACAGCAAGCTGTATGGCCTGCTGACCGCGGCCTTTGATCATTATGATTATTCTGTTGAGGGCAACCACACGCCGATCGACGCATACAAGCTCGATTTCGATATCAATCAGACGAGTCTGAGGGCGGATTTTCATTTTAACCCTAACAATACCCACGCAATCAATTTTGGTCTAAGCACCATGCTTTATAAGATGAGGCCCGGCAGTTTCAGTCCCGCCGGAGCGGAATCTCTGGTGATACAAAAAACGCTGGACACAGAACAGGCACTGGAGAGTGCGTTGTATATCGGCGACCAGGTCAATATCACACCCGAACTTTCTGTGAGTGCCGGCATAAGATATTCGCTGTTCAACTACCTGGGACCACATGACGTATATGGTTATGCGCCGGGCATACCCCGGGATAAATCAAGTATTACTGACACGTCAAATTTTGCAAGTGGAAAAATGATCAAGACCTATCAGGGTCCGGAGTATCGGGTCTCGGTCAGATACAGTCTGAGTGAAAGCAGTTCGCTCAAGCTCAGTTACAATACCCTCCGGCAGTATATTCATATGCTTTCCAATACCACAGCCATATCACCCACTGATATCTGGAAGCTGAGTGATCCGAATATCAGGCCGCAACTGGGGGAACAGATATCGCTTGGTTTTTATAAAAACTTTGGCACCACCAACGTCATCGAAACATCTCTCGAAATATATTACAAGCGCCTGCGCAACTATCTTGACTACAAGAGCGGTGCAGTGTTGCTGATGAATGAGCACATCGAAACAGATGTATTTAACAGCAGCGGAAAAGCCTATGGCGCTGAGCTGATGATAAAGAAGCCCTCGGGACAAATCAACGGTTGGTTTAGTTATACCTATTCCAGAACGCTGCTGAAAATGGATGATCCGATCGGCGGCACACTCATCAACAAGGGAAAATATTATCCCGCAAATTTCGACAAGCCACACAGCGCCAATCTGATCTTTAACTATCGTATTTCACACCGTTATAGTTTTTCCATAACCGGAGTGTACAGCACCGGAAGGCCGATAACCCTGCCAGTGGCCATTTTCAATTTCAATGGTTCACAGCGTGTGTTTTACTCGGACCGCAACGAATACAGAATTCCTGATTATATGAGGGCAGACATGTCCGTCAATATCGAAGGCAATCATAAAAAGAATAAACTGACACATAATTCATGGTCTTTTGGTGTGTACAATCTAACTGCAAGGCATAACCCTTATTCGGTGTATTTCATACAGGAAGGCGGTTCAGTTAAAGGGTATAAGCTGGCGGTGTTTGGTACAGCCATTCCTTTTTTAACCTACAATTTCAGATTTTAGATATGAAACAGTATTGTGAAAAATTTGTGTTGCTGCTGACAATCGTATTGTTGTCCGGAGGCGCTTGCCGAAAACCTTATTCACCACCCGCAATCAATGCAAACAGAAATTTCCTGGTGGTGGATGGATTTGTGAATACAGGTGCGGGCGGGATAACCACTATTAAATTATCGAGGACCTGGAACCTGGCAGATACATTGATATCAAAACCAGAGTCCGGGGCCAGTGTGAGCATCGAACAGGAAAATGGCGGTACATTTTTTCTTCAGCACAAAGGGAATGGAGTTTACGAAAGCAATCCGCTCACACTCGCCACCAACAGGCGATACAGAATCGTTATCACAGGGGGCGGTGGCGTTAAGTACCAGTCTGAATATGTACAGGCAAAGCCAGCTCCGCCGATAGACAGCATTTCATGGGAGCAACCGGATGACCTGAAGATATTTGCAACGGCCCATGATGCGAGCGGAGCAACAAAGTATTACCGCTGGGATTTTGTAGAGACCTGGGAGTATCATTCTTTTTATGACGGCTGGCTGGGACAAAAAAACGGAAGAATTTTTTACCGCGATACGGCTCAGAAGAATGAAGTCTATATATGTTACACCACGGAAGAATCGCACGATATCATCCTGGGCAGTTCTATCTCGCTGAGTGAGGATGTGATTGCGAAGCAACCGATCACCGTGATACCACAAAATTCGGTCAAAGGCGAACAGCGCTACAGTATGTTACTTCGACAATATGCACTCACAGAAAACGCTTATCAATACTGGCTGCAGCTTCAAAAAACTTCGCAAGGCCTCGGCACGCTGTTCGATCCGCAGCCCTCACAGCTTGCAGGCAATATTGTTAACCTGGCGAATCCTGATGAACCCGTAATTGGTTACCTCAGCGCCGGCACGGTTTCAGAAAAAAGAATTTTCATTCACAAGCGTGTATTGCATGACTGGGTGGCGCTGTCGCCCGGCGAGGCCTGTAATATCCAGTTCACATCGCAGGACCCCAACGATCCACTGCGGTGGCCATGGCCCGATACTTCTTTTTCACCGTTTTATTTTATCACAGGAGGCGGGTTGGCTGTAATCAAAACTTCTTGTGTGGATTGTATGAGACGCGGCGGTACAAATCAACAACCTTCATTCTGGTAAAAACTGCTGTTATGAAATTTCTGCGAACGATGTTTTTTTTCTTTTTTGTTTTCAGCAGCATTCAAGCGCTCGCGCAAACGCCATTGCAAACAACAGGCCCGGTGGCATCGGAGAAGATCTTTGTACATACAGACAAAGACTACTACGTTGCCGGTGAAATTCTCTGGTATAAAATGTATCTGCTCAATCAGGGCATCGACCTTAATCTCAGCCGCGTTGCCTATATCGAGATCATAGGGAAGGATGGCAAGGCGGCATTGCAGGTCAAAACTGCTGTTGACCAGGGAAATGGCAACGGATCTATTGTATTACCTTCATCCATTCCAAGTGGAAACTATATACTGAGGGCTTATACCCGCTGGATGCGAAACGCAGGACCGGTGTATTTTTTTCATAAACAGATCACCATTGTCAATACGCTCAAAAAATCAGAGCCTGTGTCCGGTCCGGAAATAAAAACCATTCACCTGCAACTTTTTCCGGAAGGCGGTGACCTGGTCAATGATCTACAGAGCCGGATTGCTTTTCTGGCTACGGACCAGTATGGCAGGGGAGTCAGCGGCCGGGGCTTCGTTACCTCCGAAACATTAGATACGTTGGCCAGTTTTGCGACGTCAAGATTTGGGATGGGCAGCTTCTCGTTTACACCGAAAGCTGGCAAGTCTTACAACGCATCTTTTGTGCAGGAGAACGGACAAAAAGTATCAGTCAAACTTCCTTCACCAATCGAATGGGGATATGTAATGTCTGCTGAAAATACAGGCGATTTGCTGCGCATTTCGGTAGCAGGCAACAATCAGAAATTCGGACAGGTAGGTTTGACCGTTGTGCATCATGGCGCCAACGTTTACCAACAAACGAAAAATACTGCGGATGGAAAAGCTGTCTTTGAAATCGACAGAACCAAACTGCCA
>JACMLD010000534.1 GCA_014379785.1 Chitinophagaceae bacterium | reverse complement strand
ATCACGGGAAAATGATCACTTGGAAATTTACCGTGATAAGTGTCTGTAAGTATTCCCCATTTGGTCGCCGTAAAATGCTTTGAAAGAAAGATATGATCGATTATCTCTTTACTGTTTTTTGCGGCACCAAATGAATTAAATGATGCATTGTTTACATAAGGATACTTCACCTGGTTGTAACTGTCACTCAGTATCCCGGAGTTCTGAATATTCAGATACCATTCGCTGGTCTGGGAACCGTTGAGGTCACCCGTAAAAGCAACCGGTTCCTCACCCGCAATCTGCTTTATCTTCTGCAATACAAGTTTGCTTCCTTCTACACGCGCTTTTATACCCTGATGGTCAAAATGCGCATTGAAAAAATAGAATTTCTTTCCTGATTTTATATGCTGCAGGTAAACCCAGGAACAAATCCGGTGACAACATTTTCCATCCCAGCCCATTGAAGGCTGATCAGGCGTCTCGGATAACCAGAAATCTCCTTTGCCGAGCAGTTTGAACATTTCTTTTTTGAAGTAGATTGCTGCAAACTCTCCCTTGTCTTTTCCATCGTCCCGTGCGACTCCGTAACGCTCATATTGAGGCAGCGCGCTGCTGATATCGTCCAACTGGATTTTCAATCCTTCCTGTGTACCAAATATGTCAAAATCATGGAACCGGATCAGAGAGATGACCACTGGTGCGCGGTCCTTCCAGAGGTTGCCACTATCGCCAGGGTTTGCGTATCGCAGATTATAGGTAGCAATATTCATTTGCTGAGACATCGCTGATACAAAGATCACCAACAAAATAGAACAGAATATCATTTTTTTCATACTGGCAATTGAACTGCTAATGTATAATAAAAAAGCCTTTTACAGATTGTAAAAGGCTTTTTCAAAATTATAAGAGATACTACTAGTTGTTTCCTGAAGTAGTTGTTGTGCTTGTGCTTGCCGGGGGAGTGAAATCTTTCATTACCGGTGACAATACCACTCTGATTTTGTTGTTGCTTGTTCCTGTTGCACCAGCTGGTTGCTGCATGTGTACAACGTTTACTTTAGAAACACCGCTTTTCAAAAGAGAGTTTGTAATTGAATTTACACGGCCTGTTTTCAGCGCCCATGACTTACTTGTCTTGGCAGTTCCTTTGTTGGAATATGTCATTGACCTACTTTCACCTGAAACCTTGCGTGGCGTTTTTCTTGCTACAGAACTTTTTGTAGCCGCTGCTCTTGGACGTGCTGCACGATTTGCAGTGGCAGTGCTTCTGCGTGGAGTTGCACCGTTATCAACAGAAGAAGATGAAGAAGCAGATGAAGAAGCAGATGAATTATCCATGCTGCTGCTATTGTCTGTAGAAGTTGAAGTGGTTGTGCCGGAAGCAATCGCTCCGTCTTCACCATTGTCAACTGTTACATTCATCTTGTCCTGGTGATTCTTAATGACAGTAGCGATACCATCCAGAACCTGTTTGCCTTTTGTGCTGACAACCGCGCTGTTTGCCTTGAAGATGTTGTTTTCATCGAGATTGATGGTAACAGTTCCGTTTGCTGCAGTCATGTCTGCATCAGTGATGCCCGCTGCTGTCATAGCTGAAGTCAGCTCAGTGTTTACTGCGTTAGCGTCAGCCTGCTGTTTGTCGAAATAAGTCTGATAATAGCCAAGCGACTGCTGAGTTGAAGTATAGCTTGCTGTTGTTTTGTCGAGATTCTGTTGTAAATCTTTGGTTTTTTGATCCATAGTCTGGATATTCTGGTTCAGCGATGCAACCTGCTGTGCCAGCTGTGCGCTATCTGTTCTTGCCTGGGCGAGTGCTGCCTGAGATGCTTTGTACTTTTTGCTTGAAACGCAACTGGTGAGTAACAATACAGAAAGGCCCGCCATAGCAAGAGACGCACTGATTCTTCTTTTCATAAATGGGATGTTTTGAATGAATAAATTGATTAAGTCCTGAATTTATCTACGGGGCGGGTTTCCTTGGTACTCTGTTAAAATTTCGTGCCAGACTTTCCATGAGCTTCAATTTTTTTTGAAACTCCCGTGTTTGTGGGCGAAAAACCACAACTAAAACATGCTGATACTCAGGTTGTAAGTCCCGGAAAAGCCGCAGTCAGCCTGACTTTATCAATAAATCAGCCCTGACTTCCCTCTTTATGAAGACTCGAGTGAAAGTTTAACAGTTAATAAGAAAGATTGGTCTCAGGCGCGAGCATGAGTTTTTTTCGAAGACGATATCTGCTCAGCTCGACACTCTTGATGGTACTGTTCATCACCTGAGAAATTTCTTTGCTGGACAGGTTGATGTTCCTCGTCATGTCCCTTTTGCTGATGGAGAAATTTATTTCTTTGAAAACGATGGGCAACGTAGATGCAAGCACAAATTGCCAGCAGGTAAATTATGAGTGGTGGTGCTGAATCTGACTGGGGAGAAAATAGCATTCAGTTTGTGGAAAATGGGGGAGGCCGCGAAATCTGAAAGCCTCCCACAGTCCATCATGAGCTTTGTGATCAATTAAAAGTTATTCATGCTTTGATGAGCAGGTTCGGGTTTTTTACCGAACAATCCGCTCAGATCACCAACGTTCTTGTCGAAAAAGTCTTTTCCTTTTGCTTTCAGAGACTCTCTTTCTTCTTCGCTCATTGTAAAGTATTTGTACACACCATACGCTGCTGCGGCTGCTACAAGCAGACCAATCTTATTTTTCAACATATCAAAGAAATTTATGTGATGAATTGATTTACAAATGGGGTAATTAAAATATCGTGCCAATGGGATTTTCTACTTTTAAATCTGGATGGTAATGATTATTTTGGCCACCTAAACCTAAACCCCCAGTCCCGCCAGCTGGCAGGATCAGATTGCAATGCGCAGAATAACCCTGACCGTTCTTTTTATTTCAGGCATGACAGCAATGGCCTTCGGTCAGACCTGTCCGCCAAACATTGATTTTGAAACAGGAGATTTTTCTTCCTGGGAATGCTCTATTGGCACCACTACTGCCGCCAATGGGAAGAACCAAATCAACCTTACACCATCGCCACCTACAAAAAGCAGACACGAGATACTGACCACGGCTTCCATGCCTACGCTCGACAAGTATGGCAGGTTTCCGAGACTTTGTCCCTACGGCGGAAAATACTCCGTTCAGCTAGGCAACGATGTTACAGGAGCGCAGGCAGAAGGGCTTTCATATACGTTTATCGTACCCACAACAGTGGATACGTTCACCTTTACCTATTATTATGCGGTCGTCTTTGAAGATCCAGGGCACGATCATTCCGAACAACCCCGGTTTTATTTTACTGCTTACGACGTACTGACCGGAGAAGTGATCAACTGTGCATCTTATGATTATGTGGCTACCGGCTCCATTCCAGGTTTTGAAAAATCTCCCACAAATCCTGGCGTGCTTTTCAAGAAATGGTCGCCGACATCACTACAGT
>JACMLD010000533.1 GCA_014379785.1 Chitinophagaceae bacterium | reverse complement strand
TGGTGGCGGATATGAGCAGCGATATCCTGAGCAGGGTAATGGATTTCAACCGCTTCGACCTCATTTACGCCGGTGCGCAAAAAAATATCGGTGCGGCAGGGGTGAATATGGTGATTGTAAACAAAAATTTATTGGGTAAGGTCAACAGGCAGCTGCCGGCGATGATGGACTACAGAAATCACATTGAAAATGGTTCCATGCTGAATACACCGCCCGTTTTTGCAGTGTATGTGTGCATGCTCACGCTGAGATGGTTGAAAGAACAGGGGGGAGTGGCGGCAATCGAAAAGATTAACAATCAAAAAGCAGCGCTTTTGTATGATACACTCGACAGTCTGCCGATATTTACTCCAACCGTTGCACGTGAAGACCGGAGCCTGATGAATGTGGTCTGGGTGATGAAAGAAAAGGCGCTGGAAGCAGAATTTCTCGAAGAGACCAGGTCGAACGGCATCGTAGGTGTGAAGGGGCATCGCACGGCGGGCGGATTCAGGGCATCGCTGTACAACGCTTTGCCCATTGAAAGCGTCAAAGTGCTGACAGCACTGCTGACAGATTTTGCAAAAAGAAAAGGATAGATCACAAAATAAATTATGGCAATCATTCAACCATTCAAGGCACTGAGACCAAAAGCAGAGCTGGCGGCAAAAGTGGCATCTCCGCCTTACGATGTATTAAATTCGGCGGAAGCGAGGGAGCTGGTAAAAGACAATCCTTACTCTTTTCTGCATGTCACAAAATCCGAAGTGGATCTGCCGGAAGGTATTGACATACACGGTGAGCAGGTTTACCAGAAAGCAAAAGACAATCTGGATGCATTTATCCGCAAGGAAATCCTTTTCAGAGAAACAAAGCCCTGCTTTTATATCTACCAGCTGGTCATGAACGGCAGAACGCAGACGGGTCTTGTTGCGGTGAGTTCAATTTCAGATTATGAAAATGATATCATCAAAAAGCACGAATTTACCCGGCCGGAAAAAGAACAGGACCGCATCAACCATATCCGCAACAGCGGCGCACAAACAGGAAATGTTTTCCTCGCATATAAAAGTGTAGATGCCATCGACGCGCTGATAGAAAACTGGAAAGCATCCCACCGGCCGATATATGACTTTATCTCTGAGGACGCCATCGGCCACAGCATCTGGGTGATCAACGATGAGAAAAAGGTTGCAGAGATATCTGCACTTTTCGTGAGCGATGTACCATTCACCTATATCGCAGACGGCCACCATCGCGCTGCTTCAGCAGCGAAAGTCAAATCTACCCTCGGTAAAGCCGCAACAGCAGACTCGGAATATTTTCTCACCACCCTTTTCCCTTCGGCTCAGCTGAAAATCATGGATTACAACAGGGTAGTGAAAGATCTCAATGGACTGGGAGAGCCTGAATTTCTCCGCGCATTGTACGACAATTTCGATGTTGAAAGAATTGGCACCTCCTTTTCGCCCACCAGCCTCCATGAATTCGGTATGTACCTTGGAGGGATGTGGTATAAACTCATTGCAAAAAAAGGAACCTACTCAGAGGATCCGATAGGTGTACTGGATGTAACCATACTCTCCAATCTGGTCCTTGATAAAATTCTTGGCATCAAAGACCAGCGGACGGATAAACGGATCGATTTTGTCGGCGGTATCCGTGGATTGCTGGAACTGGAAAAAAGAGTAAACAGCGGTGAAATGAAAGTTGCTTTCAGCCTTCATCCCGTAACCATACAGCAATTGTTCGACATTGCCGACAGCGGCAACGTAATGCCTCCGAAGAGTACCTGGTTTGAACCGAAATTGCGTGATGGCCTCCTTACAAACATGATTGTGTGATCATCGATTGAAAATTATTGTATGAAAAAAATCTTCACGAATTGCTGCGCCCTCCTGCTTATCAGCTTTGCTGTATCTGCCCAGGATGCGAAAACTTTGCACGAGACTGCCAAGAATTTCATGAAGCAGGCTGACTATACAAATGCTGTGCTCGTGCTAAACAAGGCACTCGCATTGGAGCCCGATAATCTGGCCATCAGCAAGGATCTCGCGCTTACCTATTATCAAAAGGCAGACTTCCCGCGAATGCAGACGGTTGTGACGCCGCTGCTGGAAAGAAAAGATGCTGATGCGGCAGTTTTTCAACTCGGAGGCATACTTTACCAGGCAATCGATGACGTAAAAGAAGCAGAAAAAGTTTATAAGAAGGGTTTGAAAACATTTCCTTCGAGCGGTGCGCTTTACAGTGAATACGGCCAGCTCCTCTGGGCAAAAAAAGACTACTCTGCCATCAGGCAATGGGAAAAAGGAATTGAAGCGGAACCAAATTACAGCGGCAATTATTACAATGCGGCAAGATATTATTACCTCTCGATGGACAAAGTCTGGAGCATCATATACGGCGAAATATTCGTCAATATGGAAAGCTACAGCCGCCGGACCATTGAAATAAAAAACCTGCTGCTTGACAGCTACAAAAAGCTGTTCACTGATGCCGACATGACCAAGGGGCAGGATACAAAAAACGCATTTGTCAACGCCTTTCTTGCCAATATGAGTAAACAGGCCGGCATCGCTTCCAGCGGTATCACCACTGAATCGCTGACCATGATCCGTACCCGCTTTCTGCTCGACTGGTTTGAAAAAGATGCTTTGAAATTCCCCTCCCGCCTTTTTGAGTATCAGAGACAACTGT
>JACMLD010000532.1 GCA_014379785.1 Chitinophagaceae bacterium | reverse complement strand
GTGCTCATTTTCCATTTCCGGTCAAAAAAGCCGGAGCCTAACAAGGCCATGCCGAGAAGCATGAACGCACTGATTTCCCATATTCCGGTTTTATAGACCCATGAAGCCTGCTGAAATTGAGTGCGGCCGAGCAGGAATGAAAACATTTTTGCATATCTGCTATGCATCGACTTGTTTTCATCTTTCTGCGCCGAAGAATCGTACTTCATTCCTTTCACCAGGTTCTCCCAGTTGCTTTTTTCCGATTTCTGCTTTTTTGTAAGCGTGTCATTTTTGGCCGCTTTTGCCAGGGAGTCATTAAGCAGTTTTGGTGTTTTTTTATTGGCGGTGTCCGTCGGTTTTTTTACGGCACCGGTTTTTAAAACCCAGAGGCTGTCAAGCTTTGCTCTTGTAGCACTGTCCTTTGAAATTCTCTTTTCGATGGTTTGTACCGCGAGAAATTTCTTAAAGTCCCGTTTGCTGTCCGCGTGATCCCAATAATTTTTACCGGTAAAAATAAGCATGGCCACAAAGGCTGCGATAAGCAAATTTTTTGGAGACATTCGCCAGAACGGAAATATCAAAATGGCTGTAAGGGCAAATGGAAAAATGAGATCGTGCGGCCAAAGAAAAATCACCGCGTTGATGAGCCCAAAGCCCATCAGCCACATATTCCTGCGCATATACAGGTCCGTTGTCGAGAGTGATGAGGGATGGGTTTTACGGAGATATACCAGCGATACCGCTCCGAAAGCGATGGCCAGCAGGCCTGTCATCTTTCCTTGAAAGATCAACGACACGGCTGTCAGCAGTTTATAATTTCCGCCGTGCGGTCCCGTTCGATATCTGGTCTGCTCGTTTTGAATCAGGCCGCCGAAGTCCCAGATGGAGGTCACGAGTACCCCGAGAACAGCGATACCCAAAATTACATACAGGTTAAATAGCTGATTATGCCCTGGAGGGCGATCCGAAGTGGTGTACATATTTAGCAGGGGTTTAGAAGTTTTTCTTCGGATACTCTACTAAATATATATAATTTTTACATTAGTTGTTGGGATGACGGCACTCCTGCCAATATTCATAAAGCATTTTCATTATTCTGGAAATTCCGTCCAGATTGCTCCCCTTTACAAAAAATCCCTGGACATTCATTTTGTAGGCTTCCCTTATTGCAGCGGGATCGGCTGAGGTAGTAAGAAAAACAAAGGGTACGCTTTTGCTTCTGAGTTCCTCGTCATCATTGATGATTTTCCGCAATTCAAACCCGCCCATTAATGGCATGTTCACATCGCTGAGGATCAGAAATGGCTGTACCGTGGTGGTGCGCAGAAACTCCAGCGCCTGTTTTCCGTCGGTAAAAAATTTGAGTTCATTTGGGATACCGAGTTTTTTAATTATTTCGTCAATGATCTCAAGATCATCCTCGTCGTCTTCAATTAAAATAATGGGTCCTGGTTTTGACATAATTGAGGTTTTTTAATGCACTCCCTAACCTACGCATAAATCATTCCCCGCTATCTTTGCTGCAAATTCAGTTATTTCATGGCTATCAAGGTAATAGGATTCGATGCAGATGATACATTGTGGGTCAACGAACCCTATTTTCAGGAAACGGAACACAAATTCTGCGCTTTGCTCGAGGATTATCTTCCTCACCACTCGGTTGCCAAGGAGCTTTTCAAAACCGAGATGGATAACCTTTCGCTTTATGGTTATGGTGTAAAAGGATTTATGCTTTGTATGGTTGAAACCGCCATTCGGATTGCCGGTCAGACCGGCAGTCATAGAGTGGTAGAAAAGGCCATTGAATTCGGAAAAGAACTGCTCGAAAAGCCAATCGAACTTCTGGACGGTGTAGAGCCATTGCTGATATCCCTGAGAGAAAAATACAGGCTGGTGGTAGCCACGAAAGGCGATTTGCTGGACCAGGAAAGGAAATTAAAGAAATCAGGAATTGATAAATACTTTCATCACATAGAGATAATGAGTGATAAACGGGACTCCGATTATCTGAAATTACTCAGGCATCTTGACATCCTTCCGGAAGAGTTTGTTATGATTGGAAACTCTATAAAATCCGATATATTGCCTGTGCTTGCGATCGGGGGCAAGGCATACCATGTGCCATATCACACGACCTGGGCGCATGAAAACGTGGAGGCTCCCGTCATCCATGACAACTTTTTAAGAATAGAAAATATTTCAGAAATTTTAAGATATTTATCGTGATCGACGATGCTGTAAATCTCCCTAAAGTAGAATTGCATCTGCACCTGGACTGCTCACTCAGCTACAAAGTGGTGAAAAAACTTGACCCTTCTGTAACGGCAGAAGAGTATGCCGAAAGTTTCATTGCTCCACAGAAATGTTATGACCTGGCTGATTTTCTTACAAGAGCTTTGAAAGGTTTTCACCTTATGCAATCTGCAGAAGCCATTTTCCTGGTGGTGGAAGACCTGTTTGAGCAGATGAAAGAAGACAATATGTTGTACGCCGAAATACGTTTTGCGCCGCTGCAGCATCTGGAAAACGGAATGACACCCTTTGAAGTAGTGCAGGCTGCCGAGAAAGCGGTAAGAAAATCTGTGGCAGAAACCACGATAGAATGCAGATTGCTGCTTTGTACGTTGCGTCATTATTCCGAAACTCAAAGTATGGAAACGGTCAAGCTCGTTGAAGCTTTCAAAGGAAGCTTTGTTGCCGGTTTTGACATCGCCGCAGATGAGGCAGGTTTCCCGATAGACAATCACCTCAGCGCATTCAAGTATGCAGAGGAGAAATCAATTCCCTGCACTGCGCATGCCGGAGAAGCAAAAGGGGCTGAGAGCGTATGGGAAACTTTAAAATTTTTTGGACCAACGCGCATTGGCCATGGTGTAAGAAGTTATGAAGACGAACGATTGGTAAAACACCTCGTAAAGAATAACATTCACCTGGAGGTTTGTCCAACCTGCAACGTACAGATTGATATCTATCCGGAATACAGAGATCATCCAGTAGACAAATTGTACCGGGCAGGAGTATCACTGAATATCAATACCGATGCGCGAACCATTACAAATGTCACGCTCAGCCGTGAGTATCAGAAACTGCAGGAGACGTTTGGATGGATAAAAGCGGATTTTTACCAGTGTAATGTCAATGCGATTCAAGCCGCTTTTGTATCAGACAAACTCAAACAAGCGCTGCTCGCAAAACTCAGCATGGCATATGGCTATTTGTAAATTTCTTACCTTAAATTTCACAAACGTATATTTTGAAAACATTTATTTCCGCCGTCGTCTGTCTTTCGATTTCGACCTCAACTTTATCCCAGGCGAATTTCAAAAATTACGAACAGCAGATTCCCGGAACGGGCATGAACCACCGTATGGTGGCCGTCACGGGAGGGAGTTTTTTAATGGGCACCCCTGCAAGTGAGCCCGGACGGGATGCTGACGAGGGCCCGCAGAAAAAGGTGGAGATTTCGTCATTCTGGATGGGCGCTTTTGAGGTCAGCCGCGACGAGTTTGACGTATTTTATAAAGACGAGTCTACCAGTCAGAACGCTCCTGCCGATGCCATCACAAGACCGAGTCCACAGTACATAGACTTCAGCCTGGGAATGGGAAAAGAGGGTGGTTATCCTGTCAATAGCCTGTCACAATATGCAGCACTGATGTATTGCCGGTGGTTATATCAGAAGACAGGTATTTTTTACCGCTTGCCCACCTCCGCTGAATGGGAATATGCCTGCCGCGCAGGATCCACCTCCACATACCCGTTTGGCAACGATGCCGCTGATCTGGAGAAATATGCATGGTATGCTGCAAACAGTTCAGGAACTTTTAAAAAAACGGGACAAAAAGCGCCGAATGCCTGGGGACTTTATGATATGCTCGGGAATGTAACCGAGTGGACAATTGACCACTATGAGGAAGATGCATTGCAAAGACTCGGTGATAAAACAAAGGATCCTATGGTGCCTTTTAATCCGATGAGGTATCCAAAACTTTTAAAAGGCGGTTCCTATTCAGATGATGCGCCCCAACTCAGAAGTGGTAACCGGATTTCTTCGGACCCTTCCTGGAACGTGAGGGACCCCCAGATTCCAAAAAGTAAATGGTGGCTGACAGAGGCAGGGGGAGTAGGATTGAGGGTCATAAGACCTTATTTGCAGCCATCAGC
>JACMLD010000531.1 GCA_014379785.1 Chitinophagaceae bacterium | reverse complement strand
GTGTCAAGTTGTCGTTTGAATAGAATTTGAGGCCGTGAAAATGTACAAAAACTATTTCACACTGCCTGCCGTCCGGCAGGTAGCGGGCCGTGTCGTTGCTGAGGAAATCATATTGCTGCATATTCCATGGTGCAATGCCTGCACCTTTGTTTTGCAGAACGTGTACTGAGTCGAATCTTTGAGGCCAGTCGTCCAGGTATTTCTGGTCGCCGAATTTGCCATCTTCCAGGCGGGCATAGCACCATTCTATGCATTTTTCTCTCCACCAGTTCAGGACATGCATGCCTTCTTCGGTGTTCTTGAAAGTCATAAACTGCACGCAGTAGATGCCGCTGTAGCTGCTCTGATCGTATTCGCGGGTATATCTGTGTTCTGAAATGAGAACAGACTTTTCTTTCATCTCGTTTATGAGAGTCGAGGGATCTGAATAGAAGAGCATGTCTGCGTCAAGATAAGTGCAGTGGTTAAGCTGAAAGGTCTTTATGCAATAGGCAATCGTTGAAGGGGTGCAGGTCCAGCAATATTCAGCAGTTGTCCGGAGTGGCTTTACAGAGAGGAGGGCCGGGTCTTCGAATGTGGCAAGGGGTATGGCCGTTGTCTGCGGGTATTGGTGAGCGTTTGATTTCAGGTATTGATAGGATTGTTCGTCAAATGCGAAGATGTAGAGGTGAAAATCTTTGCAGTGTTTCATAAGCGAATCATACATGGCCAGTCCCCTGGCCATATAGTTGCTGTCGAATAAGGTGCAGAAGTTAAGCATTGACTTTTGCAAAGAGTTTGTTGAACTGCTTTTTTGCCATTACCAGGGGCAGTTTCCATTTCTCCCCTTTGAGTCGGGCCATTGCTGCCGCGTGGCAATCATTGAATATATTGTCTTTGTATAGTGCTTTTGCCTTGTCTGCAATTTCGAGTGCGAAGCCATATTGTCTTTCGAGCATTGCGAATACGTAGAGCAGGAGAAGGCTGCGTTCGTTTTGTGTTGTGGGGTTTTTCAGATAGGTGAGCTCGGACCAGCAGGGTGAGCGGCGAACAATTCTTTCGCTCATGTACTGACCAAACTGTGATGAATATGCGTGATTGATTCGTTGCGTGCCTTTGACGTCCATGGTAGAAAGCCAGAATCCCTCTTCCGGCAGTTGTTTGAGAATACTGAAGAGTTTGTCTTCGCCATCGTATGCGTCGATGATGCCTGGTTCGAACTCGGCAGCAAGTATCTGGTTTCTGATTTCATCGGGCAGGCTTTGGAATAAGCGCAGATCGGTGCCCTGTGTGTCGGTCTTGAACCAGTCGATATAGGTTTGTCCGGCCTGCGCCAGTGCTTCGGCAACTGTAATGGCCGGGAGGCTGATTTTTTTTTCAACTGTAAAAAGCGGACTGAAGTTCCATGGCTGCAGTTTGGCAGCGTTGGGTTGGAGCAGACTTGAACAAAAAGGCGATTTTGTGAGGTAGAAATGGGTGGAGGGCGTTGGCTGTGCCGTCACGATCCGGTTGATGGTGATGAGTCTGAGATAGCCGCTGTTGCTTTTTTCACTGACGTTGAATTCCCGGTCGTCTGCATCGAAAGCGAGGCAGACAGCATATTTTGCGATGGGCTTCCATTTTGCATTTATTTCTCCGCTCGCTCCGATGTCTATCAGAACAGGTGGTTTATTGTGGAACCAGTTGGATTCGAGGATATGGGAGATGATTTTCATCAGTTTTTTAGTTTCATGATAAACCCGCGGTAGTCTATTTTTTCGCCGTAGAGGTAGAGGAATTCAGCGTTTGTGAATTCTGCTATCATTTCATACTTGTTGCCGAAGGCGGCTGCCACTTTATCGTAATCCAGGAACCAGGCGGGATAGGAGGCGTCGTAATAGAAGGGTGGAACTTTTTGAATGGTGATGCGGTCGCCGGGTTTTGGGTTAAAATAGGTGAGGTCGACAATGATATAAGGAAAGTTTTTGTCTGTGATTTCGTTGATCAGGTCGTATGGTTTTTCGATATAAGGAAGTGCGCTTGAGATCAGGAATACGTTGTGAAGACCCGATGCGTTGACGGCTTCGTCGATGGTGTAGTGGAAGTTGAGACCGTGTCCTGCAATTTCTTTTTGACCGGTGGTGACGAATTCGTTTTGTTCCACTACGTCCCATGTGAGGGAGTTCAGATTTTTCAGATAGAGTCGGTTTTGGAAGAAAGTACTGCCGAGGGATCCTCCAAAATCCAGGATTTTGAGGCTGTTTTGATTTTGTTGCGCTATCCATAGAATATTCGCAAGCACGGGCCAGGAGTATTCTATTTTGTCAGAAAGTACGGAGTCTCTTTCCCAGGCGGCTTCGCCGTTTTTGACTTTGAGTATGGCTGCCCTGACTTTTGCGAGGATGTTTCCCGCGTTGTAACCCGTGCATTCGGCCTGTGCGGCACTCCAGCTGGGATAGTTGCCAAACCAGCCGTATTTCCAGTATTTGAGTCGGAGGTAGAGTCGTTTTAAAGTTTGAATCATGAGATTCTTTTTTAATTTTTCAATTTCTTCCAGACACCCGTCTGGCCAAAAAAATTGTAATAAGGAACCGGCCCAGGTAGAAAGCACAGCTGCTGAAAATTCTTTTCTAATATTTCTTTGAAATGAGGTAGGTAATAGTCGCGATATACATCATCAACTATTAATAAACCGCCTGTCTTTAGCTTAGGGAGGCTGTGCTTTATGCAGGACGGTCTGGAGCGGCCGTCAACCATCACTATGTCGAAATATTCATCGCCATAGTTGTCGATGTAACTTGCATATTCACGATAGGTTCCGAATTTTTCAGCAGAAGAATAATTGGCTGGGTCGGAAGGATCTTTCTCATTTTTTTCCCTGGTCGGCTGAAGCAATTTTCCTGTCCATTTGCTTGCAGTGACTGCCTGGGTGATTTTGTCCCACCAGTTCGGATTGTGTTCGACTGTAACCACTTCCGCAGCCCGGTCTGTAAAATAAAGGGTTGATCCGCCGCCACCATATTCAAACACTCTTGCCTTCGGAGTTATATAATTGTTTATGATGTCCATTGCTTCGTACGTGAGACATGGCTTTCGATCAACCATCGAGTTACTTTCCTGGGAAGACTTCCAGGGGCCGTAGTATCTGAAGTTTTTTAATGCAGAAAACCGGCCTTTGATAATTTCCGGAGCCAGTTGTTTTAAGAAGCGAACTATCATTAAATCGGATTAATTTTTGGCCGAATAAATATTTTCAATTATTTCCACAACTTTCATCCCTTCCAGCGCATTTGTTGTAATGGTCGATTGCTGTTTCAAAACATTAACTACATTTTCGTAAATGTAATGGTGGTTTGCGGCAGATCCTTTGTACAGCCCATAGTCGTTGGGCGGATTTGACGGCGGAAGCTTCGGCATTGTGTAATCTTTTATATGGCAGTACTCAACTTCGTTCATATACTGGCCGCCCACTTTTACTGAACCATTTTCTGCTATTATTGTCAGGCTACTTTCCAAATTTTTATTCCAGACAGAGGTCGAATAATTAATGCACCCCATTCCTCCTTTGACGAAGTCGAATGTCACCATGCCGGAGTCTTCAAAATCCGTTAG
>JACMLD010000530.1 GCA_014379785.1 Chitinophagaceae bacterium | reverse complement strand
GTTGTGCTTTGAGCAAAATAAAGACCAAACTCACTAAAATAGGCCACTGTCTGAAAAAATGTGGAAAAAAATACAGTATTTTCCGCAGTTTACTAACGAACGTAAGTAAATTAGGAAATGAGCAAATTTGCAGATTAGTAAATGTTAAGCACGCTGATTTTCAAACATTAGAGTTCCAAACATTTGCTCATTTGCTCATTTACCAATTTGCTCATCATTCATAAACGTCTTCTCCGTATGTAAAAACTCCTTCCTGTTTGATTTCATCTTAAGCATCGCCTTAACCATTGAAATCATCAGCAAAGGCACCTGCAGGATCGCCTTCAATGTCTTTGAATTGTAAAACCTTTTGGGAATGGAAATAAAAAGTGTAGCCGCATAGGTTATCATTAAAACCAGCCACCACAGCGGATCAGGAGTAAATATCCGAAGGCCGGTCAGCCATTGCACGAGAAGTCCCAGAAACAAAACACCGAAAAGCATAATGAATAGCAATCTCGGCAACAGGATATTCTGGTAGAGCTTATTCCAATAGACAGCTGTTTTTGGACAATCCTTCATATCGTCCTGGAAGAAACGTTTGAGATGATGCACCTGCGCTTCGAGCCAGCGCACACGCTGTTTTTCAAACACCGCTGCACTTGCTACCTTCTCATCATACACATATGCGCCATCTATAAACTGCATGGGTATGCGCTTTTTCATCAGTTGAATATCAATCTCGCGATCTTCACCGGGATTATTAAGTATGTGTTCCAGGCTAAATATCTCCCTTAGCAAACCCGTAGCAAAGGCCATCCCCGAACCTATCGGGGCAGCCGAAATCCCCAGCACCGCCGGCCCGCGCCGAAACAGGTTGATGTTGATTTCTTCACTCATCGCGTCGAGCAACGCTACAGGTGTGTGCTGATTTTTTGCGGTGCGGTGACATTGCATGGCCAGACAGCCGCTTTGAAAAGCATCGTTTATTTTTTCCAGGCACCCTGGCGCCATTATATTATCTGCATCCAGGATCATCGCTATTTCAAAGTCTTCATTAATGATACTGCTCATCGCGGCATTGACCGACCTTGATTTCATATTCACATCCAGTTCGATCACCCGCACAGGGATGGCTCTCAGCGCCGCTACTGTCGCGGGTTGCAGCTTGTCCGCCGCTACGATGACCGAAAATCTTTCCCTGGGATAATCATGAGACGCAGCCTGCATGGCGGTATCGACAATGATATGGTCCTCCTTGTAAGAGGGAATTATGACAGCGATCTTCTTCTTCAAATCGCGCATACGGTATACCGGTAGTTTACCAAAACGACCAGCTATCGCTATCACAAGCAGGTAGACTGTTGCAAGCGCGAGGTAGCAGAACAGTGCAGCAAAAAGAATCTCAATCACTATCATGGCTCAAAAACGAAAGGATGAAAATTATATTGGAGAAGAGCTGGATGTGTAGAAGTTCCATGCGATACCGCGACAGAAATTCTTCAGGTGCTCAAATTTCCCCTGGACCAGAAAGCTCAATGCAGCTTTCGGAGCGGCAAAAATGAGGAAAAACAGGTAGAAAATGATCTTTTGATGCCATTTCGCATTTCTGCGCATATAAAGTATCCTGTTTCGGGTGTGGTAATAAACTTTCATCGGATTTTTCTTTCCGACCGACATAGACTCCTTGTGATAAATCGTGGTATCAGCACAATACCAAAGCTTATAACCTGCTTTTTTGATACGCGCGGACCAGTCCCACTCCTCATAATAAAGGAAAAATTTCTCCGGAAACATGCCGACGCTGTCGATCACCTCTCTTTTCACCATCATGGCACAACCGTGTGCGCCGAAGGTGGTGCCGGGTTTATCGTGCTGCCCTTCGTCTTTTTCCATCTCCCCCACCGTGGTGGTTCTGCCGGTATAAGGGTTCATCGGGTTGAATCCGGCATACTGGATGGTATCCGGGTGAAAGAAAAACTTGATTTTGGGACTGGTTACACCGATTGAGTTGTCGGCATAAAAAGGTGCAATCAGTTTATCAAGCAGATCGGGCGTTACTTCGGTGTCGTTGTTGACGATAAAGATGAAGTCACCCTTTGCCTGGCGCATTCCCCAATTGTTGCCACCGGCGAATCCGAGATTTTTGCCGGCAAGGAGTAATGTCGTGCGGGGGTAATTGCCTGAAGCGATGAGTGGCGTCGGATCAATGTCCGACGCCATATCGCAAACCAGTATCTCAAAATTTTGGTAATTCAGCTTACGTGTAGACTCAAGAAACTCGCATGTAACCGCGGTCTGATTGTAATTGAGTGTAACGATGGAAATAAGAGGTTGCAACGAATCCGCCATTATGCATTTGTCTTTTGCATGAGTGCGGTTGGCGTGTTTGCCATGATCCACAGGTCATACATAAAGTTGTTTCTGTGTGCATATGTGATGTCGAGGCTGATGCGCTCTTCAACCGACATATCTTTTTGTCCTCTTTTCTTGATCTGCCAGAGACCAGTCATACCTGCCGGAGCCATAAACCTTGCAGCCCATTCGTCTGTGGTCAGAGTTTGTGCTTCATACAATGGCAGTGGTCTGTTTCCAACCAATGACATATCTCCGATCAGCACATTGAACAGCTGTGGAAATTCGTCAAGGCTTGTGTTTCTCAGGAAGGCACCAACCTTTGTGATACGTGGGTCGTTGCTGACTTTAAAAAACACCGGACCGGTAGCGGCATCGTACTGATTCAGGTGAGACATTTCAGCAACTTTTTTATCAGCATCAATCTGCATGGTGCGGAACTTAAAAAAGCTGAAGATGCGGTATCCGCGCCCTGCACGCTTGGCGATATAAAATATTGGTCCTTTCGATTCCATCCGAATGGCAATGCCAATCACCAGGAAAATCGGACTGAGCGCAATCAGGGCCATTGAAGAGACGAGAATGTCGAAGCTGCGTTTGAAGAATCCACCTTTTGGCGTCATGTAATTTGCCGGGCGCTGAATTTTTCTCTGCAGTTCTTTCTGGTTGTTGAAATCCTTGATCTTTTTTACAAAACGAATTTTGTGGTGCAGCTTGGCATCCGACTGACGGATTTCAATGATGTCATCAACAAAACTGAGTTTGCGAAGGTCATTTATGATCGAGGGGCTGATTGAAGCTGATTCAATCATCAATGGGATAAGGGAGAAAAACGGGGATGAAGATAAAAACTGATTCAGTTTATGCAGGGTAGGGATGCCCAGGGCACCGTCTACCAGTATCATGTCTGGATAAGTTGCTCTTTTTTCAATGATTTTTGAAAGAATGGAAATTGCTTTTTCGACATTCTCTGCTGCATACCCACAATCAAAAAGGTCGATGAGGTTGTCAATGACTGCAGCATTTTTTCCTATGTAAAAGAATTCTGTTTTCTTTCCGGGGTTAGATTCCTTTACCTGGGAAGAATTGACCGTAAAATGCTTATAGGTCTTTACGGTCGCTTTGTTTTTGGGTAAATATGCAAGTTCCATTCAGGTAAGATTTAGATTAAGGACTTAGTGTTACTTTGATAGGGTTACGAATAATTATACTGCTCTTAGTACGGGTTCTGCTTCTGATTTTGACTTTGCATAACTCAGGACTCTCTCAACAGCTTTTTCAAGTTCAACCGGATTAAATGGCTGTTGAAAACATTCCGTGATTCCGAGTTCTTTACATTTCTGAATGGTTTCTTTCTTATCCAGGGCTGAAAGCACGATGATAGGAATATGCCCATACAAACCGCTTGAAGTCAGATGCTCCAGAAGTTCCCAGTCTTGCATATCGGGCATTTGAGGATCGGCTATAATGACGTCCGGAAGATTTCTCTTTGAAAGCCAGTACAATGCTGAACATCCGTCTGAAGCTGTAATTACCTGATGATTCTGGCCAAGTACGGTTTGCAATAGAAACCGGATTGCCTTGCTTTCATCAATTGCTAAAATTTTACGTTTCATTTCTTCTTTGATTAATTAAGTTTTAAGAAACTCAATCTTTCAATAGGCATGCAATTGGATAGGTACGGCGACAATAGGGTATTCGGACCAAACGGCTCGGATGGATATTTGGCTTCCAAAACTATGTAGATTGTACAAATTGAAATCAGGTTACTGAGTGGGTTTCGAAAGGATTGTTGGGGACTACAGGAAGAGACTTAACTTAAACCTGATCTTCAGAGGATTTGAATAAGGACCGAAAAATTACTTCGTAAAAATAGTAACAAAAATCAATAAACCAAGCAACCAGAGGATTAATTTTTTATTACCTCCCAAAGGTCGGGTTCTTTTATTTACCGCCAATACCCAAATAGTGGTATTTATTTACACCAGCTTCTGCCTGGCTGCTTTTTCCCACAAAACCGACTGCTTGCCGGCCAGATATCTGCGGAACCCCATAAATACCGATATGTTCATAAATAAAAAATAGTAGGGTATATACAGAGATTTCACTTTGATATTCCTGTTTGCAAAAAACCAGCCAGTAAGCGCAAGCACATAGAAAAACAGCTGTCCGGCCATCATTATATCATATACCCAGCCGGCCCTAAGCAGCACCAGTGCTGCATTTACAGGCAAAAGCAGAACAAGGCACACCGGTGTAAGAGACCATCTGAGCACCCTGTGCGATATGTACTGAAATGTCAACACTCCGTGTTTCCTGATATTAAATAAGCCCTTCAGCATAGCCATCGCCTGGAAACCCCCGGCACAAATCCGCACTTTTCTCTTCTGTTCGTCTTTTACCGAAGCTGATGCAGTCTCCACCGCAAAGGCCTCCGGTGCATATTTTACCACATAACCGCGCTCACAGATCCTGAGCGACAGCACAAAATCTTCAATAATTACCCCTTTCTCCACTGGCTCGTACAATTCTTTTCTAACCGAAAACAACTCCCCTGCCGCTCCGACCACAGAATACAGGATTGAATCCTGTTTCTTCAGAAAAGATTCATATTTCCAATAGATACCTTCCCCGGCAGAAGCAGCTTTTCCCTCTTTTACCTGGAAAATCTTTTTTTCGCCGGCCACCGCACCTACCCTGCTGTCCGCATATGGACGCACCATCTCCGTTACACAACTGCGGTTAAGCATGGTGTTAGCATCACAAAAAATCACAAAAGGCTCCTGTATGATCTGCATGGCGCGGTTCATAGCCGAAGCCTTGCCCCTCCGTTCAGGCTGATGCAGAAGTGTAATCTGGGGGTAACGGGCAACAATAGACGCTGTTGAATCGTCTGACCCGTCGGTGACAAAATAGATCTTTAGCTTTTCTGCCGGATAGTCTATCTCCAGCGTATTTTTGATTTTATCCTCTATATAATCTTCCTCGTTGTAAGCTGCCACCACCAGCGCCACCACCGGTTGAAACTCCACTTTTCCCCTCTCAGCATGCTTCTTGCCCTTTCCGCTTACCTTATTTATAATATATACCAGGATTCCGTACCCGAAATATGTGTAGAAAACAATAAAAAGGAACAACCAGAAACAGATTTCCAGAAAGACTACCATAATCTCTATGAGTTGGCCAGAATCAACGGGCGATTTACTTTATGCGGTTAAAGACTCCGCAAGATTCAAAAAATTCCTTCACCGCGCAATAATTGTAATAAGTAATTGCCGAAATATTTCCGGATTTCAATTTTTATATTAATTTTGACCCGCTACAGTCCTACCCAGTTCATTATCCCATTCTGAAAACAACCGGTGCACACCTCATTATTCTAAGAGAAGCCCTCAGGTAATCCTCCAATATACCGCACCATCCCAATTTTCAATAATCCTCCTGCCAGTATCGATTGATACGGTAATTTATTAATTCGATTAATGAACATTAATTCGTATGAGAAGAGCATTACTCCTGACCCTAACCACAATTGGAATGTTGTTTTTTGCTGGTATCACCATCGCACAGGACGTTTTCAATCCCAGCGACCCCGTGTATACCTACAACTCTGCCGACCCCGCAGGTAGCAACACAAACCCCAACACCCCGGCCACCAACACAATGGCCAAATGGGTAAGAACGATTCGCCGCATTGGCTGGAATTCTTCCAACTTTAAATGCTACTACTATAATGGTATGGCATTCAGGCTTCGTTTTCCAAACAACTACAACCCGGCCAACGCTTCCAAGTACCCGGTACTCGTGTTTTTTCACGGCGGCGGTGAAATCGGCCCCGTTACAGACAACGAAGACCATATCTACTGGGGCGCACAGAAATTTGAACAGCGCATCAACCAGGGTGAATGGAACGGCTTTCTCCTGTTTCCCCAGGAAACTGCTGTAGGTTGGGACGATGGATACTTCTCAAGAATCAACAGCGTACTCGATACACTCTCCAAATACAACAACCTCGATCTGGACCGCGTCATCTCCATGGGACTTTCCATGGGTGGCAACGGTTCCATATTTTATGCACAGGCGCATCCAAAAAGGGTGGCTTCTGTCATTTCAACCTCTCCTGCCTTTGTGGGCGGTTACGGTTCGCAATCAGGAGATTTCGTACACGTGCCACTCTGGGTAGGAAACGGCGGAAACGATACCCGCCCGACGCCTGGGGAGGTAACCAGTTTCGTAAATCAGTTCAGAAACGCAGGTGGAAATCTCCGTCAGGAATATTTTCCTACTCTTGATCACGTCTGCTGGAACGAGCATTGGGATAAAAGGGATACAGACAATCAGTACCTCCTGAGCAAATACTGGAACAGTGCCCACAAAGCACAGCCAGTCGTTTTCTTTCAGCGCAGCCAGTTCTGCATCGACTCTGCTTTGGTAGCCAAAATCGGAATTTCACCTGGGTATGCTCAATACGAATGGCAGCGAAAAGATCTCGCAGCAGGTGCTTCATTCACTACCATCCTTCTTTCAAACACCGCCAACGAACTTTCTCCAACACAGTTTGGCGAATACCGCGTTCGTTTTAAAAGAACAGCATCTTCAAACTGGTCAGACTGGTCGCCTACTCCGGTAGCAATCACTTCAAAACCACTCACAACCACACCGCCAATCACCGTTACACCGATTCACAGTAAGGTATTGCCTGCTCCGGATGGCAGCACAAATGTGCAACTGGAACTGCCGGAAGAATTTATTCAATATGAATGGAGACGTGTGAGCGACAACGCGCTCGTGAGCACAAACAGAACATATACCGCAACAACCGGGGTATACCGTGCAAAAGTGAAGGAGCAATTCGGTTGCGGCGCCACCTTCTCACCCGACTTTAAAGTAGTAGATGCAAACGGCATCCCTAAACCCGATGCAGCAAAAAATCTGACTGCATTCGGACTTTCAAAAACAAGTATTCAGCTCGACTGGAACAATAGCAGCAACCCAGCAAACAACGAAACGGGTTTTGAAATCTACCGCGCACTGAAGGCCGGCGGACCTTATACACTCATAAAAATAACTGCACCGGATGTTGTTTCATTCACTGATACCGATCTCGCTACCAACACCAACTACTTCTACCAGGTAAGAGCGGTGAACGACAACGGCGCAGCAGGACTCAGCAACGAAGCAACTGCAAAAACAATTGTAGACGTCACAGCACCCACTGCCCCTTCAAATCTCACAGTGGTATATTCAACACGCACATATATTGAATTGTCATGGAACAGCAGCAAAGACGATGTGGGCGTACACAGATATGATGTATATGTGGATGGAAAAAAGATGTACACCACCGGTGACACTTCTTTCATTCTCAACAACCTTGCCTCATTGCAATCTTACGCAATCACCGTAAAAGCAAGAGACCTCGCAGGCAACACTTCTATCCAGAGCAACCAGGCAATCGGATCAACTGTTTTGAATGGTCTTCGTTACGAATACTATGAAGGCATCTGGGATGTCCTTCCCGATTTCAACAGCCTTGGCGCTCCTTTGAAAAAAGGGACCACCCCAAATGTAAACATCAATATCAGACCTTCGGGTGTGGATATCCGTTATGGTATCATCTGGAAAGGATTTATACGCATCACCACACCGGGCAACTATACATTCTTTACAAGCTCAGATGATGGCAGCAAATTGTATGTTGGTTCTGAAATCTACAACTTCAGCACCCCTGCACTCGTAAGCAACGACTTCCTGCAGGGATGTACTGAAAGAAGCGGCGTTTACAATTTCAGCGCTGCCGGAGTTTATCCGATCATCATTACCTACTTTAATAAAGACGGCGGATTCTGTATGTCGGCATCATATTCAGGTCCGGGTGTTTCAAAACAAGTCATTCCCGCTTCTGCTTTTGCAGACACCTACTCTGTACCCGGAACAACCCCAACGGCACCCGGTTCACTGACAGCCACAGCTGCAGGTTATAATAAAATCAATCTGAGCTGGTCAGACAACAGCGCAAACGAAACAGGATTTGAAATTCAGCGCGCCACAGCAGCGAACGGACCATTCACGTCTATCGCTACCACAGTAGAAAACGAAACACAATACACCGATTCACTGCTCAACCCGGTTACAAAGTATTTCTACCAGGTGCGCGCCATCAATGCTTCAGGACTTTCAGCATTTAATTTTGCTTTCACAGATGTAAACTGGAGAATGAACGGAAACCTTACCGACAGCGAAGGAAATGCCGGCCGAACAATGGTGGCACAGGGCTCCGGACTCGGAAACATTTACGATGCCGCCGACAAACAGGAAGGCAGTCACTCAATGACGTTCACCAGCACAAATAACAACTATACAACCATCAATAACAGCGGCAGCGGCGGTTTTCCTGGTACAGGCGGTTATGCTGCCCGTACAGTAGCATTGTGGATTAAGCCAGCAAGCACTACCAACCTTCGGACCATCTTTGAATTTGGTGGCAACGACAACGGTATTGCACTCCGCATCAATAGCGGATCACTTCAGGCAAGAGTGGTAAGCAGCGTGTCCGGCTCGGCAGTTGGCACCTCCATCTCTGCAACCATGAGCGCCGGAAACGGATGGATCACTGCGGGATGGAATCACGTAGCAGTAGTATTCAGCGCAAACAGTCTGCAGCTTTACATAAACGGGGTGCTTAGACAAAGCGGCACACCAGCATTCGCTTTACTCAACACTTCCACCAGCTCTTCACAGTTTGGTTATCCAAGCGGCTCCAATCCATTCAACGACGGAGCCGGCAGCTATAGCTATTACAATGGCCAGATGGACAATGTATTTGTCATCAACGGTGCTCTCGATGCTACTGAGCTGACAACACTTATGGATGATTCGTTTAAACAATCATCCGCAACAACATCTGCACTCCCTGCAGCACCAGCCGTGCCGACCGGTATTGCAGCACTTGTAGCTTCTGTAAGTCAGATCAATCTTTCATGGACACCTGCGCCTGCAGGAACTGAAACAGGTTTTGAAATCTACAGATCAGCCAATAACAACAGCAACTACAGACTGGTAAAAACAGTTGCAGCCGGCACAGGCAATTATGCCGATACCGGACTTTTTGCAAATGTGACTTACTATTACAAGGTGCGCGCAATCAATGAGTCCAACAACTCTGCATACACTGCAGAGGTTAGCGGAAAAACAAAAAATACCAAACCAGTCATCACCAAGGTTTTTGATTTCACCATGCGCTACGGCATCACCATGAATGTGCCATTGTTGGCTACGGATCCTGACCGTGATGACCTGGTATTCACAACAGCAGGATTGCCGTCTTTCGGAACCATCGTAAATGTTTCAAATGGCAATGCAAATCTGGTGCTTTCTCCAAAAGATTATAACCAGGGTACATATAATATCAGGGTGTACGTCAACGATGGCAACAACGGTAAGGATACAATGAAGTTCATCCTCGTCATCAATGAAAATACTGCGCCGTTACTAAATGCAATTTCAAATGCAAGTGTGAATGAAGGCGGAAACGTAGTAGTTAACATGACCGGTACGGATGCTGAAAATATTTCTGCACTCCGCTGGAGCTTCACAGGTCTTCCCGGCTTTGCAAGCTTTGTAAAAGACAATGCCGGACACGGTACAATTACCTTTACACCGGGCTTCTCAACAGCGGCTTCGTATCCGGTAACTGTAAGACTGGACGATGGCTTTGGTGCATGGACCACCAGGACATTTAACCTCACCGTAAATGACGTGAGACCAAATGAAAAATGGCTCGTAAATATTCAATACAATGCTGCCGGTGCAGGCCCAACGCCATGGAATAACATGACAGGCAACAGCATCAGCAATCTGAGAAATACGTCTAATACCACAACAGGTGTGGGCATCACAACATCACCTGCCAATGCGTTCAACGCCCGTTGGGAAGGTGGAAAAACTACCGGCAACAACTCCGGTATCTATCCTGATGCAGTGCTGAAAGATTATGTGGAGTTTGGTGCGCCATATGGCACAGACACCGTGAGTGTAACCGTATCCGGACTGAATCCGGCAAAACTGTACAACTTTAAATTCCTTGCCAGCTCCGCTTATGCAAATCCAACGACTGTATTTGCTATCGGCGCCCGGAAAGATTCTATCTCTGTTCAGAATAATACCAGCACGCGTGCGGTGCTGACGGGCAATTCACCAAATGCCGCCGGACAAATTGTATTCAGAATGTACAAGGCCGCAGGCGCAGGTACACTGAGCTTCCTCAACGCATTTGAAATCGAAGCAGTTTACGACGACGGAACATTGCCGTCAAAGCCACTCAACCTAACTGGTACTTATGTGAATGGATCAGGTGCAAAACTCAATTGGTCCGATGTGGCTTACAACGAGTCGGCTTACAGAGTATACCGTTCAACAACACGTAACGGTGCATACACAAATCTCAATCCGGGTGTATCAAATCCTGATGATGTTACATACACGGACAAGACAACGGTTCCTTCAAATACCTATTTCTATTATGTAATGGCTGCCAACAATACCGGTAATTCACCGGCGAGCGATACCATCATAATCAACGCGGGCAACAATGCTCCGGTGTTCAGCGAAGTGGGTGCACTTTATGTGAAAACAACACAGGATGCCTCTTCTAATTTCTCTGTAACGGATGACGCAGGTGATGTAGTAACAATGACAGCACAGAATCTGCCTTCATTCCTCAAACTTGAATCAATGGGTGCAGGTGTTTACAGACTGATTACAAATCCAGTTGCAACCAATAATGACCTGGGCTGGTATACCATAACGCTGGTTGCTACCGACGACAAGGGAAGCGTGTCCACCAAAACGGTAAGCGCAGTCGTGAGTGATATCAATGCAACAAGAACTGTACTGGTAAACTTCGGCTCGGTCGGAAAGACTGCCCCAACGCCATGGAACAATATCCTGGGTGACCTGTACATCGGCAGAACTGTAAACGGTATAAGGGATGACGCAGGCAACAACACCACCGTTGGACTTTCAAACGGCAACAACTATATCTCTACGCAGGACAATGGTCATATCACAGGCAATGCATCAGGAATAGTGCCGGACTCTGTTCTCCAGGGATACATATTCAACTCAACAAATGCCACCCAATCATTTACCCTCACCGGATTGGATAACAGCAAACTTTATAGCATTGGTCTTATCAGTTCAGTAAACGAAGGTTCATCATTTGCCGGCACATTTGCTACAACAGCAGGCGGTGGGCAATCGGTATCTGTTGAAGGCAGATATCTCACCAACCAGATGTCGCGTCTCAACGGTCTCGCTCCAACAGGCGGACAGATAACCCTCAGCATGACGAAGGCAGCACAGGCAAGATGGATTGCGATGAATGGCCTGATCATCCAGGAATACACAGCAGCCGTGGGAATGCTTAGTCCAACAGATCTCTTTGTAGAAGCAACAGGCAAAACGGGTATCCGTCTCACCTGGACAGACCGCTCAAACAACGAAGACAACTTCGTACTAGAGCGCGGAACAAGTCTCGCGAACATGGTTGAACTTGCTCCTGCACAGTCTGCAAATACAACCAGCTTTACCGACAACAGCGTGTCTGCGAACAACAGGTATTTCTATCGCGTTCGTGCAAGACAGGGCGCATCAACTTATTCTGACTACACCAATTTCGACAGCGTAACCACTCCGGACAGGATCGTGTATGTCAATCTCACAAACAACCAGTCTGCGGCTGCTCCATGGAACAACACAAGCGCGGCTCCGGTCAATGCAAGTATTAAAGGTCTTTTGAATGACAATGGCCTGAATTCAGGCGCTCAGCTGGATTTCGACAAGCCATTTACCAGCAGCAATGCTTTCGGTGTAAACACCGGTACAAACAGCGGAATTTTCCCGGACAATGTAATTGCCAGCAACTACAGCCTGAACAGCAATGAAACTGCGGTTGTGAAACTGAGCGGTCTCGACCACACAAAACGCTACAGAATCGGATTCAGCGGAAGTGCGGGTGCATACGGTGACTTTACTACAACCTATACTATCGGAAACCGCAAGGTTTACCTCAATGCCTACAATAACTCAACAAAGGCAATGTATATCGGCAATGTGCTTCCGGATATTGACGGTGAAGTACTTGTTACGGTTTCAACAGCGGCAGGCGCGGTAGCTGCGGCGACCAACGCCATAATAATTTACGCTTACACAGATTCTATAAGTAATTTTGACCCTCTTATGCCTGATGGCGGTGCGCTCAACAACAGCATTACGGCCGAAGAAACAAAGGTTGGCGGCAACGAGGCTCAAAACGGCACTGTCGAAATTTCAAGGGCATATCCAAATCCTTTCTCTGACTGGTTAAACGTGGAATTCATAAACACGGTAAACAACGGCCATATAGCCCTGGAAATATTTGATGTGAATGGAAGAAAAGTGATGGTTCAGGAAATTGGCGCATCACCGGCCGGAAGAATGGTAATAAAATTGAATATGTCGGCCAGAACCCTTAACCCGGGTGTGTATATGGCGAGATTAAATGTAAACGGGCTGCCTTCAAAGGTTGTAAAACTTATCAAGGCGGTTAAATAGAATT
>JACMLD010000529.1 GCA_014379785.1 Chitinophagaceae bacterium | reverse complement strand
CGCCGTAACTGATCTTAGTGAAGTCCAGTTTTTCTTCCATGCACCATTGATTCCGCGTCTGGACATCTTCCAGCACTACCTCGAACTGTAGTCCGAGCGTATCAATTTTGCCATTTACCAGGGCATCAAAAATAAACGTATCATTCGGACAAGGTGAAAATCCGAGTGTCATAACAGGTTTAAACATTTTATCAGTTCACTGTTCAATGATGAGATAGCGGCTGAGATTTCCCATTTGGATTTATCTCTTTCTCCGACCATATTTGAAATGGCCCTCAATTGTAAAAACTCGATGCGCATCTGCAGACAGACATAATGAAATGCCGCACCTTCCATTGATTCTATTTCTGCGCCATACTTCTTTTTCAGCAACTCAATGCGCTCCGGCGATGTAGTGATTTCGTTTACCGACACAGCGTTCACGGCAGGGAGATGGGGCCATCTGGAGGAAAGGTTTACGTTGACAAGCTTTCTTGCGGAGAAAGGCATGGTGGATTCTTCCTGCAGACCAAGGTCAAACATGTCTTTGAAATCATCGCCTTCCTGTGCTCCCATATCGCCGGTTACATCAGTGGCCACCGATACCACGGCTCCCAGGGGAATGGAGTCGTGAAAGGAACCCGCAAGACCTGCTTGTATGATCAGGTCGGGGCGTCGATCTTCTATTTGTGAGGTGAGAAAATAAGCGGTTGAAATACCACCGACACCGGTCGTCAGCATTTCAATTTTTTTGTCATTGATTAAAAAATTCAGCTTTTCCAGGTAATTGAGGGTAGGCTGAACTTCCATCTTCGTTGCCGCTGCAATTAAAACATACATACCACAAATATCGTTTAAATGCCGGGAATGACCCTCTTCAGCCCTTGTGCGGCTGATGTAGTAACTTTGCCGAAATTTTTATGGAGCGATGGTTTACCTGACAAGACTAGAACATTTCAATGCGGCGCATAAACTTTTCAACCCTTCGTGGTCTGTTGAACAGAATGAGGCCGTATTTGGTAAATGCGCGAACGAAAACTGGCACGGGCACAATTACGAATTGTATGTGACAATAAAGGGCGAAGTGAATCCGGACACCGGTTTTTTGTTTGACGCAAAAAAATTAGGCGCACTGGTCAGGGACCATGTGATAGAAAAGGTTGATCATCGCAATCTCAATGTGGACGTGGATTTCATGGCTGGTAAAATGTGCAGCACAGAAAATCTGGCAAAAGGAATCTGGGAACAGCTTGAACCTTTCTTTATCGGTACGGTTAAGCTTCATTGCATTAAGTTATATGAGACCGCAAGGATTTATGTAGAATATTTTGGTGAATAGAATTCTGATTGCGAACAATAATTAATTTTTGAGGTTATGGCAAGAGTTGCAGTTTACAGAAAGGAACATTTCAATGCCGCTCACAGATTGAATAACCCGGACTGGGCGGATGACAAAAATGCGTCTGTCTTCGGGAAATGTAACTATGCGAATTATCACGGGCATAATTACGACCTGATTGTAAGAGTAACCGGAGAAGTTGATCCTGCCACAGGTTTTGTCATCGATCTGAAAGTATTGAGTGATATCATACGTGATGAAGTGCTGGAGAGGTTTGACCACAAAAACCTTAACCTCGACACGAAAGAATTCAAAGACATCAATCCTACCGCTGAAAATATCGTGATCGCGATTTATCATATTCTGCGCAGCAAGCTTGATCAGTCGCTCGACCTGCATCTGCGGTTATATGAGACCGATAGAAATTTTGTTGAATACCCTGTTTAGAATAATTTTCATTTTTTTAACGACATTTTTGATGGCATACAAAAAAGTTGAACAGTTTGAAGAGAAGACAACTACCGGTCTGACGGAAGTATATCGCAAAGCGCTGGAGCTTTTAGGCGAGGATGCAGAACGCGAAGGTTTGCTAAAAACTCCGGAGCGTGTTGCGAAAGCGATGCAGTTCCTTACCCAGGGCTATGAGCTGGATGCAAAGGCCATCCTGAATTCTGCCAAGTTTGAAGAAGAGGTCAGCGAAATGATCATTGTCAAGGACATTGAGCTTTACAGTATGTGTGAGCATCATATGCTTCCCTTTTTTGGCAAGGCCCATATTGCCTATATCCCCAATGGTTATATCACCGGATTGAGCAAGCTGGCGAGAGTGGTCGATGTATTCGCACGCAGGCTGCAGGTACAGGAAAGGCTGACCAACCAGATACTTCATTCCATTAAGGAAACCCTGAATCCACTGGGTGTGGCAGTGGTTATTGAGGCTTCGCATCTTTGCATGATGATGCGCGGTGTACAGAAACAAAACTCCGTTACCACCACGTCTGCATTCTGGGGTGAGTTCGAAAAGAATGAGACACGCAGTGAATTCATCAGACTCATCGGATCAAAATTGCATTAGAACACGGATATCCTTTCTATATTTGGGGATAATTGATTGAAATATGAAGCATGCTTTTGTTTTCCCGGGACAGGGTTCGCAGTTTCCGGGGATGGGAAAGGGACACTACGATAACAATGCCTTTGCCAAAAAATTGCTTGAACAGGCAAATGAGATGTTGAAGTTCAGAATTTCAGACATCATGTTCAACGGCACTGAAGAAGATCTCAAGCAAACGAATGTCACCCAACCCGCAGTTTTTCTCCACTCTGTTATTGCATATAAAAGTATTGACGCGGCTCGCCCCGATATGGTAGCCGGACATTCACTGGGTGAATTTTCAGCGCTTGTTGCCAATGGTACGCTGAGCTTTGAGGATGGATTGAAACTTGTGAGCATCCGCGCATCTGCGATGCAGAAAGCCTGCGAAGAAACTCCGTCAACAATGGCAGCTGTACTCGCACTGGATGATGAAAAAGTCGAGGACATCTGTCGAGCCGTGACAGAAGAAACCGGCGAAATCGTAGTACCGGCGAATTATAATTGTCCAGGTCAGCTTGTCATCAGCGGATCAATAAAAGGGGTAGAGATAGCGTGCGATCGAATGAAGACCGCCGGCGCAAAACGTGCGTTGATCCTTCCGGTTGGCGGGGCATTTCATTCCCCGTTGATGGAACCGGCAAAAGAGCAGCTCCGCGGAGCCATTGAAACTACTACATTTCATCAGCCCACTTCACATGTTTATCAGAATGTGGTGGCAAAAGCAGTATACGATCGCGAGGAAATCAAGCAAAATCTCATAGATCAGTTGACTGGTCCCGTCCGGTGGACACAGAGCGTTAAAGCAATGGTGAAGGATGGCGCAACAAAATTTACAGAAGTCGGCCCGGGCAAAGTGCTTCAGGGACTGGTGCTGAAGATAGATAAGGCAATGGAAGTGGAGGGGGTGAATTAGTAAATGAGCAGATTAGTAAATGAGCAGATGTGCAGATGCCCGTCATTTCGACTCCCATCGCGAAGCGATGTGGGTGGAGAAATCCCCGGCCGTTACTTAGCCAGATCAACTAAACAATAATACAATTCCCCAATGTTATCCGTTCGTCACGCGAAGAAAGAAGATTGTCCGAGATTGATGGAACTCGTGAGAGAACTGGCGCTTTATGAAAAAGCACCGGAACAGGTAACGGTTACATTAGAACATTTTGAAACTTCGGGATTCGGCCCGAATCCTGTCTGGTGGGCACTGGTTATAGAAGACGAAGAGGCAGTGCAGGGATTTGCATTGTACTACGTGCGATACTCTACCTGGAAGGGCCAGGCAATGTATCTCGAAGATCTGCTCGTCACAGAAAGAATGCGCGGCAAGGGTGCCGGGAAATTATTGTTCGATCAACTCATCATCGAAGCAGAGCAAAAAAAGTTTAACCGCATTATCTGGCAGGTGCTGGACTGGAACGAGCCCGCCATCAATTTCTACAAAAAATACGACACCGTTTTCGACGGAGAATGGGTTAATTGTACGTTGAATTTGTAAGTCATTTCGACCGAGCGCAGCGAGTGGAGAAATCCCGATCATTTCACACGACTTCGGCCCGCCGGAGATTTCTCCGCCCCTTGGCTTCGCCAAAGGAGTGGAAATGACGGGCACTACGCGAGCGCAGCGAGCATCATATTTCCCCACATTGCGCGCAGCGCATCACATTCTCCACATTTCTCATAACTCACTTCCTCTTCGCTTTAAACACACCATTCGGTTGTAAAAAACTCAGACCGGTTGCCTCTTTTTTCTCATTCACATCAAACTTTACCTGGTAGCCATCGAGCGCCTTGAGATTGAATAAATGATTGCCAGCAGCCAGTAGTTCGTATTCCGGCTGGCCGGGAAGTACCACTACAAGGATTTCGCCTTTGATATACACAGTCACGGTCTGAGGACCGAGCAAATACTCACCCGCATAAATCTCCAGATCCTTTTTCGTCAGCGCAACCACAGTTGGCAGTTTCGTAAACCTCAACTCCTTTACCGCCGGTTCAAGCGCAGTAATGGAAATTGCTTCGATCGATCCGGAAGAATTGGTTTGAAAATTTAACCGGACCCTGCTTTGATCGTCGGGATCTATTTTGCCGTCTTCGAAAAAATATGGCTTGAAAACATCATAGTGATAGTGCGAAAGCCAGAATGATTGATTTGTTGTGTAGCCAAACAGTGAATCATTTCGCAGTGTCAGCAGCAATTTTCCATATCCCGGATGTTCGAATGTTCCCGCATAATCAGTGAGGGGGTGCGAAGGTTTTGTATTTCTTTTCCTGGCAAGGCTGTCGGCATTTTTATTGCCGGCGTTTGCCATCTTATTCTTAAAAGCAGCGACCTTATTGATGGTGTTCCAGTCTTTTTTCGGCAACTTCAGCATCATGTCCGAGATATAATTTCTTAGAATGCCTGGTATCGCAGAGCCGTTCTGATTCGATAAAACAACGATGCCAATGCTGTCAGACGGGAAAAAAGCAGCCTGCGCGCTAAAGCCGTCAATATTTCCTCCGTGTGCAGCGCGGTAATGGCCGCGATAGCTACCAATGCCCCAGGCAAGTCCATAATTGTTGATATGAGTATCCGCAGCATCTGCCGAAGGTAAACCTGCGCCTGAAACCATTTGCGAAGACATGGCTTGTATCACAAAGCCTGGCGGAATCAGCTCCTTGCCATTGAATTTTCCTCCATTGATCCAGGTCATGAGCCAGTTTGACATTTCCGACGCACTTGAATTGATTGAGCCGGCTGGTCCCATGACATCGATATTGTAATAGGGAATTTTCCGCAGGCTGTCTTTGAACTCCTCATATCCTTTTGAATGGTCCGCGCTTTTTGCCATCTCAATCACAGAAAAATTGCTGGTCTTCATTCCCAGGGGAAGAAAAATTTTATCCCGTACGTTCTGCTCCCAGGTTTGGCCGGTGATTTTCTCAGCCAGTGCACCCTGCAGCAAAAACATAAAATTATTATACTGATAAATTTGTCTCAACTCAGCGGTTGGCTCCATAAAAGCGATGCGCTTTATCAGCGAATCCCTGCTGGTGGATGGAAATCCATACCAGGACCAGTCATGCCGCGGAAGCCCGCTTCTGTGACTCATCAGATCCTTGGTGGTAATATGCTGTGTGGTATACTCGTTTTGAAATTTAAGTTGCGGCAGATAAATGATTACCGGCTTGTCAATGTCTATTCTGCCATCCTTTTGCAACATGCCCAGCACAGATGCTGTAAATGCCTTGGTGCAACTTCCAATCGCAAACAAGGTGTTCGCAGTCACCGGTAATTTGTTTTCTACATCACGGTATCCAAAACCGCCTGCATAAACAACTTTGTTTTTCTCTATAACGGCAATGCCGACACCGGCGCCGTGCCATTCCTTCAAGATACGGTTGGCGATGCTGTCAAGTCCGGCGAGTCTTGGATCCGTTGGTTTCTGCGCATGCGTGGTAACTGCCAGTGCGATCAGAAAGACTGCCAGTAAATTTCTTTTCATCATTTGTCTGAGGGGTTATAGGTTTTTTAAGGCTTGTTCAAAATCTGCAAGAATGTCTTCAATATTTTCAATGCCCACGCTCATGCGAATCAGTCCGTCGGAGATGCCTGACTTCAGTCTTTCTTCTTTTGGAACGCTGGAATGGGACATACTCGCAGGGTGGGAGATGAGTGTATCGGTGGTGCCAAGCGACACCGCTCTGGTACACATTTGCAACGCGTTTATAAATTTTTTGCCGTTGTTGATGCCGCCTCCTACTTCAAAACTGAGCATGGGGCCGGGATGTTTCATCTGGCGTTTGGATGTTTCAAAATCCGGGTGCGATTCGAGTCCGGTGTAAAAAACTTTTTCGATGGCAGCGTGTGCCTGCAGGTACCTGGCCACTTTCATGGCATTTGCACAATGGCGTTCCATTCGCAGTTCTATTGTCTTTATGCCCATTCTGAGCAGGTATGCATCAAACGGACTCGCGTTTCCTCCGAGCAGTCTGAACCATTTTGTAATTTTCGTATTCATCTTCTCCAGATCACGCCCGATGAGTACACCCCCGATGGAGGTGCCATGTCCATTGAGAAATTTGGTGGTGGAATGAATTACAAAATCAACATCATACTTAAATGGTTGCTGCAGATAAGGTGTTGCAAAGGTGTTGTCGACAGAAACCCCTACGCCATATTTGTGGGCGAGCTTTGTGAGCGCGTCGATATCAACACACTGGATCGTTGGATTGGCGGGTGTTTCCAGATGCATCCATTTGATGTCCGGATTTTTTTTAAGTGTGTCTTCCGTGATATTCAGATCACGGAGGTCGATGATGATGGTTTCTACACCAGTAGGTGCGAGAATTTTTGTGAGCAGTTCGTAGGTGCCACCATACAGGGCGAGATGTGATATCAGTTTATCGCCCTGCTGCAGGTTTGCGAGAAACAGGGTCGTCATCGCAGCCTGTCCGCTTGCATGCAGAAAAGCCTTGAGTGCGAGTGGTGTTCCGTCTGAATTTTTTAATCCAAACGATTCGAGGGCGCAGATCGCATTTTCCGTATCAGTAAAACTTGGGTTACCCCATCTTGAATAAATATATCCGGGCTCCTCGTTGGCGAATCTCCGCATTCCCTGTTCAGCGGTGTCGAAGGTGAATATTGAACTGGCGAAAATGGGTGTCAGATGAGAGGAAAGTGTGTCTTCCTGATGTCCGCCATGGATGGCTACCGAACCAAATCCTGTGAGCGGGAAAGTTTTATCAGCCATGTATAGAAAAGAATTTATATTGAACTATAAAAGTAATCTAATTAATGAAGGAAATTTTGCAGCAGTATGCGGCTTACAATGTCTGGGCTAATAAACGTTTGTCGGATGCTACTTTAAAATTGCCGGAAGAATTTCACACAAAACCTGTTGTATGCAGTTTTGAACATTTGCATGGCACGGTTTTGCATCTTTGGGACGCGGAAAGTATTTGGTGGCAGCGGATGAAGCTGCAGGAAGTGGTCACCATGCCCAGTCTGAATTTTAAAGGGAATACAAGAGATGTGTTCAATGCACTCATCCATCAGAATATGCTGTGGCAGAATTGGGTGAATGCTTCCACGGAGGCAGGACTGACACATGTCTTTCAATATTATAACAGCAAGCGTGAATATTTTAAGCAGCCATTGTACCAGGCGCTGATGCAGGTTTTCAATCATGCCACTTATCACCGCGGGCAGATTGTTTCGATCCTGAAGAGTTTTGGCCAGGAGCAAATTCCTGCGACCGACTTTATTGTTTTTACAAGGAGTAAGAAATCCGGATTTTAATCAGCCTGACAGCGGTTGGGGATTTCTCCACCCGCATCGCTTCGCGATGGGAGTCGAAATGACTGGCATTTCCACATCGAGCGTAGCGCTTCACATTCCTCACATTCTTCTATCCTTTCTTCCACTTCACCAGCGTCGCGCCCCAGGTAAAGCCTCCGCCAAAAGCGGCCAGCACAATATTGTCACCGTCGTTTAATTTCTCCTGCCACTCCCACAAACAAAGAGGTATAGTAGCAGCAGTCGTATTGCCATAACGCTGAATATTGATCATCACTTTTTCTGAAGGGAGTCCCATGCGGTTTGCTGTGGCATCGATGATGCGCAGATTCGCCTGGTGCGGCACCAGCCACGCTATATCATCGCCTGTGAGATTGTTTTTTTCCAGTAACTCCGCACTGATATCCGCCATTCCTTTCACCGCAAATTTAAAAACTGCCTGGCCTTCCTGGTAAGCAAAATGCTCTTTTGCTGTCACAGATTCTATGGATGCAGGTTTTACGGATCCTCCCGCCTTCATGTGTAAGTATTGTCTTCCCGAACCGTCGGTTTTAAGCAAGCTGTCAAGCACACCATATCCCTCTGTATCGGGCTCGAGCAAAACCGCACCGGCACCATCACCAAAAATGATACAGGTAGCCCGATCCGTATAATCCACGATGGCACTCATTTTATCAGCACCAACCACCACTACTTTTTTATAACGACCACTTTCTATATATGCAGCCCCGGTGGTCAGCGCAAATAAAAATCCTGAACAGGCCGCGCTCATATCATAACCCCAGGCATTGATTGCACCAATTTTATCGCATACGATGTTTGCAGTAGCAGGGAACACCATATCAGGCGTCACAGTGGCTACGATCAGACAATCGATTTCTACAGGATCAATTCCTCTTTTTTTGCACAGTTCCAGTACTGCCGGAACTGCAAGATCAGACGTGCCCTTTCCTTCGCCCTTCAGTATTCTTCTCTCTGATATCCCGGTACGGCTGCGGATCCATTCGTCGTTTGTATCCACCATCTTCTCGAGGTCAAAATTCGTAAGCTTTTCTTCAGGAACATAACCGCCGACAGCAGTTATTGCAGCAGTGATTCGTTGACTCATTATCGGCTCTGTTGATTTTTAATTTTTGTAAAAGTACATCAAATTGATGCCAAACTTATATGAAAGCAATACTTAACTTTATGCCCACTTCAAAAAAATCAATACATCTCATGAAGTACGAGAAGCTGGATCAGGGAATATTTAAATCGAACAGGAAGCGATTCATAGAAAAGATGGAAAAAAATTCCATCGCAATTTTCAACAGCAACGACGAACTGCCCATGAACGGTGATCAACTACACCGTTTCAAACAAAATCTGGACCTGTTCTGGCTCACAGGTATCGAGCAGGAAGACAGCATGGTAATTTTGTTTCCCGACAATCCAAACAAGAAACAACGTGAAGTGCTGGTGCTGGTCAGGCCCAATGAGTTGAAGGAAAAATGGGACGGCCACCGGCTGCGCGCAATCGAAGCCACAGAAATAAGCGGCATAGAAACCATCGTCTGGCTCGACAGTCTCGAAGGAATGCTGCAGCCATGGATTCACCTGGCCGACAATATCTATCTCAATTCAAATGAAAACGACCGGAAAGCAAATCTTGTCCCGGTTAGAGATTACCGTTATGCCGCAGAACTGAAACAGCGATACCCGCTGCACCATTTTCTCCGCAGCGCAAAAATCATGAAGGAATTACGCAGCATAAAATCTGCAGGGGAAGTAGCCATCATTCAACAGGCAATCAATATCACTGAGAAAACATTCCGAAGACTGCTGCAATTTATCAGTCCCGGTGTGATGGAATATGAAATCGAAGCCGAGATACTCCATGAATTTTTGAAGAACCGCGCCACTGGTCTTGCTTATAATTCAATCATCGCCAGTGGGGATCGTGCAAGAACACTCCATTATATTGAGAATAGCCGTGAATGCAAAGATGGTGAACTGGTACTGATGGATTTTGGTGCCGAATACGGATATTACAATGCCGACATGACCCGCACCGTTCCGGTAAACGGGAAATTTTCAAAAAGACAGCTGAGTGTCTATAATGCATGCCTCCACCTGCACGACTACGCCAAGAGCCTGCTAAAGCCAGGCATCGCGCTTGGCGACTATACCAATAAAGTAGGTGATGAAGCAACAACGCAATTCATAAAACTGGGACTCATAACAAAAGAAGATGTAAAAAATGAAAATCCCGAAAACCGCGCCTACAGGAAATACCTATATCACGGAATTTCTCATCATCTTGGTCTGGAT
>JACMLD010000528.1 GCA_014379785.1 Chitinophagaceae bacterium | reverse complement strand
ATTTGCTTTGGTATTGATACAATGCCTTGCTGTCCTGCTTTTAAATGCGCAGGAAATAACTGTCAGGACATTCTCTGCCAAAGACGGACTGCCCAGCACCTTCACATTTACCAGTTACCAGGACAAAAATGGCTACCTGTGGGTAGGCACACCCAATGGGATCAGTCGTTACGACGGCAAAAATTTTGTCAGCTACGGACTGGCGGAGGGCTTACCTGAGACAAGAGTAATCATTTGTTATATGGATCGCAGAGGACGATTCTGGGCAGGAACAAGCAAAGGTATTGCAGAATTCAAAGGCAACAGATTTATACCGTCTCCCGTTACAGGCAATGAAAACATCAACTGGATATTTCAAATCTTTGAAACAAATTCTTCCAAACTCTGGATGCTTACAGACATCGGAGTGTTTGAATACACCAGCAATCAATGGGTGAAAATAAATCTATACCCAGGTTACACTAACCACGCTTGCCGGAATGTAGCCGAAACATCATCCGGATTATACATCAATTACGGCAACCTGCTGGTTAAAAGAACAAGTGATGGTAAATGGAATATCATCGGCCCATATTTCAACTTTCCCTTTCATTACAATTCGCTCCAGCAATATGCTGAAGAGCTTCTGTTATCGACCGGAACAGGACTTCACAGAATAACCGGCGATTCCATTGTGAGAGTAAATGGAGTATTGGGAAAGCTGAGAGGTGGTTTTGCATTTTTTCGCGATAGAAAAAAAAGACTATGGATAGCGAATGTAGACCAGGGAATCCGTGTCACAGACGCCACTGCCAGCACTTATATAAAAACGGTTTTTACGGATTCAACAGGTTTTTTGCCTCAAACGATCATGCAGGACCGTGCAGGGAATATCTGGGCTACTGGGAACCTGGGACTGCTGCGGCTTTCCGAAACAGGTTTTACAAGGATTGATCTCAGTACGGTCAGCGGTAACCCAAAATTCTATAATCTGATGATGCATCCGTCAGGAGCTCTGCAGCTCAACACCGGAAGACCCAGCATGCTGAATCTGCGAAAAGATGGTTTTGATGAGATACAAAATCAGCTGGTAAATGCACCGGGACAACCGAAGAATGAGATGCTTATTGAGAGTTATGCCTTTGATGAAAAGGGGGTCGGCTGGTATGCCGTACTTGGGGGTATCTTGCTAAGGCATGAAGGAAACCGCATCGTAGAAAACAACGGTAAACTCAAACATCTTGGCGGCGTGGTTCACAGTGTTCTTTATGATAATTTCAGAAAGAAACTTTTCGTCGCAATATTTGGCCTGAGCATGCCCGCTATACTAAACAATGACTCCTTTTCGCTTTTTCGGGCCCGAAATGATAAGCAGGTTGAATCAAGTATCGACCTGCTGCACCAGGCAGTCAACAAAACCATCCTCATCACAACAGAAAAAGGTTTTATATATGGAATTGACAGAAACGACCAATGCCGGTTGTTACTAAACGAGTTTAATCCGGCGCAGACGGTGAGTCAGATTTTGAATGATCCGTCAGGCGATATCTGGATACGGTACTCCGGACGGGGATTGAGGCGCTATCAGTGGAAAGGGAACGAACTGGAATTCGTCGAAGCCATCACAAAAGAAAATGGACTGCAGTCAGACAATATATCTGCAGCATGTTTTGATAGCAAAAACAGTCTCTGGCTAGCCACCAGTTCAACGCTAACTATATTCAAAGCTGCGATCGATGCTACCGCTCGTACGAAATATAAATTGTCAAGAAATTTTGACGGCGTCGATCTTACTATTGGAGAAAGGCATGTAGCGAGACTGGCAGCAGACAAGGAGTTCGGTGTCTGGTATCTTTCTGGGACCAGTCTTGCCCGATTTCAAATAGATAAGATCAATTATGAAAGCCAGGCGCCCACGGTGAGAATTGAAGAACTGAAGTTGAATATGCAGCAGACTGAATGGCGGCAATATGCTGATACACTCGAAGGGATTTTTCAACTACCCAATAACGTTAGTCTATCCCATGACAACAACAATCTTGGGATCTATTTCAAAGGCATTTCAAGTTCCGGAGCCAGCGGAATGAGGTACTCGTATAAGCTGGATAGATTACAGGAAGAATGGAGTATGCCTACGTCCGATAATTTTGTTTCGTATGTGAGTTTGCCTCCTGGAAAATATGTATTTCGGGTAAAAGCTATGCTGGTGAATACAGCTTGGAGTGAACCCGCGACAATTGCTTTTTCGATAAGAAAGGCATACTGGCAGACATGGTGGTTTTTTGCCCTGGTTGCAACCACCTTGCTCACTGGCGCGTACATATTCTTTCGGTACAGGTTGCAGCAGAAAGTAAAGATCCTGGAATTTCACAATCGCGTCAGCAGAGATCTGCATGATGAGATCGGAGCTTCTGTGAGTGGCATCAATCTTCTCAGCCAGATGGCCGCAGAAAAACTAGATGACAATAATATTGAAGAGGCAGCCGGCTATCTGCATAAAGTAAAAAATTATACACAGGATGTAATAGAAAAATTGAGCGATATGGTCTGGGTTTTTAATTCTCAGAATGAAAGCAGTGAAAAATTGTTTCAGCGATTGAAATCATTTGCGATGTCGATAGCGCCGGCAAAAAATATCCGGATGAATTTTCAACCGGAGAATGAAGCCAACGCGGTGCTGCTCGACATGCACCAGCGGAAAGCCGTGTATCTTATCAGTAAGGAAGCTATCAATAACTCCATAAAATATTCCGCCTGCAAAACCATTCATTACAGCCTGGTGCAGAAGGGCAGCGCAACCAGGCTGATAATTACAGATGATGGAAATGGTTTTAATCCGGAGGAAACAAGTAATGGGAATGGACTGAACAACATGCAACTGAGAGCAACGGAGATTGGCGCTCAACTGAGCATTAAGGCCGCCGTAGGAAAGGGAACGACCATCAGTATGGTGTTTTAATACTCAATTGAGGGGGCTTATCTGGCTTTTTAAACAACTATTTTTAATGGTGGACTTATCAGAAAATATCAGGGTGGCGGTCTTCGAAGACAATCCTATCATGACCGATGCTTACCGTTCCATCCTGAACGGTTCGCCGGGTTATATCTGTACAGGTTGCTTTTCTTCCTGCAACAACTGGAAGTATGATATAGAGAAAAGTAATCCCGATATCGTTTTAATGGATATTGAGATGACCGGATTGAACGGCATCAGTGCCACCAAACTTATCAAGGAAAAGTTTACAGGAATAAAAATCCTGATTCAAACTGTTTTCGAAGATGATTCACGCATACTCGAGGCGCTGAGTGCAGGTGCCAACGGTTATATTCTCAAAAACACTTCACCGGTAAAAATGCTGGAAGCCATTACCGATGTTCGCAACGGGGGTGTAGCTTTCACGCCCGCAGTGGCAGCGAAAGTGGTGAGCCTGTTTCAGCAATTTGTTCCTTCCCGGAAAAACGAT
>JACMLD010000527.1 GCA_014379785.1 Chitinophagaceae bacterium | reverse complement strand
GGTTGCCACAGCAGACAATGGATCTGAAACAACCAACTACATCGATATGGGTATCAACAGTAGTACCAACAGCAGCGGTATTATGGGTGTTGCAAATGATGCTTACCTATATAATTTAGGGCAAAATCTCCTGATAGGAACCGGCTCTTCTTCAAAATCACTCATCTTCATGACCGGCGGCACTACGCAGTCTGCCAATGAAAGAATGCGTGTGGACGGTTCCGGTAATGTAGGCATCGGCGTTATCCCTTCATACAAACTGCATGTGGTGGGCACAAACCCGCTTTTTCTGAGTGGTGTGCAGACCGGCGCTGCTTCTGACAGCGTACTTACCATCAGCAATGGTCTTGTAAAAAAATTAAGCGCAGCCGGCCTCGGTAACTGGTCTACTCTTGGCAATGCCGGTACAAATCCAGCCACCAACTTTTTGGGCACTACAGACGCGCAGGGATTGTCGTTTCGCGTAAACAACGCACAGGTTGCGAGATTTGAATCCACTTCAACTGCAATCGGTCTTACAGCAACAACCAATAACTCATCAAATTCATATGCAATGGGCAGCGGGGCTACCATTGGTTTCAATCAACCCAATTCATTTGCCATAGGGAACAATTCCGCCATAAATGGAGATAACTCTTTCGCGATAGGCAATAGCGCCATTTCAAATGCCGATAACGCTTTTTCGATTGGCAACGGCGCAAATGCAAACAGTGTGGCATCAATAGCCCTCGGAGCATCAGCATCGATCGCTTACAGTATTTCCGATGCAGTTTCAATAGGTACCAACGCTCATGCCAGTGCAAACAATGCCGTTGCCATTGGCAGCAATACAAGTGCAGCTGCGCGCACAACCTCTAATGGTATCAGCTCAATTGCCATCGGAACTTCGGCAGTAGTAAATAGTCCAAACAGTATGGCCATAGGTACATTGGCTGATGTCGCTTTTAGTATTTCCGGCGCAAACGCAATCGGAAATGCCGCTTCGGTTGATGGCACCAACGGAATAGCAATAGGTACCAGCGCTGCTACGGGATTCGCTGCCAATGCAAGTGCGTTCGGAGCACTTTCCAGTGTCTCAGGTGCAAATTCGACTGCCATTGGTTACAAAGCCGCGGCCACTCTGGCCAATACAATTGTGCTGGGCGAAAAGGCCAACACTGCAGTTTCAGTAGGTATCGGCTCAGAAAACTTCAATGGTTCAAACCGTGAAAAACTCCTGGTAGATGCCGGTACAACCACTTCTTACAACGTAATCAGCGGAAAAGGATCTATCAATAACTACCTGCAATTGAATATTCAGAACCAGTCGAATGGCACTGCTGCGTCTTCTGATATAGTTGCAACTGCAGACAATGGTTCCGAGACCGCTAATTTTATCGATATGGGTATCAACTCGAGCTCATATCCTACAACTGGTGTACTGGGTGGGGCCAACACAGCTTATCTCTACGCTACCGGTAACGATTTTGTAATCGGCAACGGAGGAAATAACAAGTCGCTGATTTTTTACACCACATTTGCAAACACAGGAACTGAACGTATGCGTGTTACAAATGCTGGTTTGCTGCCAGGTGCTGATAATGCCTACACGCTGGGAGCAAATGGTACAAGATGGAGCGCAGTATGGTCTGCCAATGGTGTCATACAAACTTCAGACGCACGTTTGAAAAAAGACATCGTTGCATTGCCTTACGGATTGAAAGAAGTGATGCAGATGCAACCTGTGAAATACAATTGGATCGACAACAGTCCCGGAAACAAAATCGGATTGCTCGCACAGGAAGTAAAGAAAATTGTACCTGAGGTGGTAGCTGGTGACGAAACGAAAGAAAACCTGGGTATGAACTACGCCGAACTCGTTCCTGTACTAATCAATGCCATCAAAGAACTGAAAGCTGATCTCGAGCTGGCGAAAAAGGAAATCGAAAATCTTAAAAAGACAAAATAACAATACCAAATTCTATGAAAACCAAATTGATTGTTGCAGGATTTGCAGCGTTTATGACCTTCGCCAACACGCAGGCGCAGGTAGGTGTAGGAACAACATCACCCAATTCCACTCTGGATGTCAGAGGGTCTTTGTCGACCGCATACCGTGCCTTTACCGGCGCTACCACCGCAGCCGCAACAGACAATAATTTAGTATTCACGGGCAATGTTGCCACAACACTCACACTGCCAACTGCAGTGGGTGTTGCCGGCCGAACCTATCATATAAAAAATGCAAGTGCAACGGGTCCAACACCCATTCTTACTATTGCGACCACCTCATCACAGACAATCGATGGCATCACTACATGGACGCTCAGTGAAGTGAACACTGCGGTTACTGTAGTGAGCAACGGAACAAACTGGCAGATAACCAGTAATGTCGGTGCATCGTCAGCCGTAAGCTGGAGCATGGTGGGAAATGCAAATATTCTTGCTTCAAATTTTTTGGGTACCACAGACGACAAGGCGATGGTATTCAAATCGTTTAACCAGCCCTACCTCGAGTTTGGCCGCAGGCAGACCCTCGGGCTCACCCAGGGATATCCTGATTATACCGACAACAACGAAAAAGTTACTTACGTCCGTTCAGCACTTCAGTTCGAGGCGCCAGGAGCGGATTTCTATAAACCAAAAATGTTTACAGATGTGAACGGCAACTTTCGTGTGAAGGGCAGCGCCGCTGGCACAGACCTATTTGAATTTGGATCAACCGGCACGGCAAACAACGGTGGTTTTGAATTTATCATCGGTGACGATGGTGATGAGCCCATCCTTTTCAAGAGTTTTCATTATGCTAATGGCATGTCGGAAATAATGCGCTTGCAAAGTGGCCGTATGGCTGTAGGTTCGAACGCATTCAATGCGACAAACCCGGAGAAGCTCCTGATAGATGCGGGTGTTACCTCATCCTATAACCTGATGACTGGAAAAGGAAGCATAGACAACTATCTTCAAATCAATGTTCAGAACCGTTCCACGGGTACGAGCGCTAGCTCTGACCTTGTTGCAACCGCAGACAATGGAACTGAGACAAATAATTATGTAGACCTTGGTATCAACGGCTCGGGATACACTGGAGGCGCTTTTGGTGGCGCCAATGATTCATACCTCTTCAATATGGGTCAGAACTTCCTGATTGGCACAGGAACCGCGTTGAAGTCGCTCGTATTTATGACTGGCGGTTCTTCACAGGCAACTTATGAGCGCATGCGCATAGATGGCAGCGGAAACGTCGGCATAGGAAACAATGCACCGGCACAAAAACTCGATATCACCGGAAATATGAAACTCAGCGGCGCATTCATGCCTGGCAACTCTGCAGGAACCTCAGGATATTTTCTTACATCAAACGGTGCAGGAAACGCTCCAAGCTGGATTGACGCAGCACCTTATCTCAATACTGTTGCATGGATTCAGGATGGCAATGCAGTAACAACCCTCGAAAAATTTGGTACCACTTCAAATTTTGCCCTTCCTTTTATCACAAACAATGTTGAAAGAATGCGCATCAGCGCTACTGGCGGAGTAAGTATCGGCACAGCGTCATTCAACGGCACAAACCCTGAAAAGTTTGTAGTGGACGCCGGTATCACTTCATCTGTAAACGCCATCGTTGGTAAAGGCAGCATCAACAGTTATCTCCAGCTTAACATTCAGAATCAATCAAATGGTGCCAACGCTTCTTCTGACGTGGTTGCTACCGCAGACAATGGTTCTGAAACCACCAACTTTATCGACATGGGTATCAACAGCAGCACCAACAACGCAGGTGTCATGGGCGATGCAAACGATGCTTATCTGTATAATATAGGACAGGACCTTCTTATAGGAACCGGTTCTGCTTCAAAAGCGCTTGTCTTTATGACGGGTGGTACAACACAGGCTACCAATGAGCGTATGCGCATCGACGGTAGTGGAAACATCGGCGTGGCCACCATTGCTCCGGCTGCGAAGCTCGATGTAAACGGCACCTTCAAACTGGGATCAACCGGCACAGTGCTGACAAATATGATCAAAGGAAGTTTCAATATAAACGATGGTACAGCATTCGATTTCGAAAACGGTCGCAATATCACTGTAGCTGTAACTGGCGCAACAGTAAACTCAACCGTGATCGTTAATCCGAGAACTGTACTGCCAGTGGGAATGAGCATTGCCTGGGCGAGAGTCATCAGTGCGGGAAACGTGCAGATAGGTTTTACAAACACGACATCAACACCAAGATCTGTTGGCAATATCACTTTTGATGTCACAATCATTCAGTAAACATCTGACCTTTATAAATCCAAAATCATGAACAAGAATCGCTTTTTAATCCCGCTGATGATTGGCCTCGTCGCAGCCACAGGCGCTGACGCCCAGGTTGGCATAGGCACCACCACACCAAACAGTATGCTTGATGTGAGAGGGTCGCTGTCTACCAATTATCGCATATTCACCACGTCTGTCAGCGCGCTTGCAACGGATCACACACTTGTGTTTGAAGGCACCTCAGCAAGAACACTCACCCTGCCAACTGCCGTAGGCTGCACAGGAAGAAGTTACTGGATAAAAAATGCAAGTCTTACACTCCCGACACCTGTGCTTACAATTGCCACTACAAGCGGACAAACGCTGGATGGCAGTGCGTCGTGGACACTGGATGAGCCCGATGAAGCAATCAAAGTGATAAGTGACGGAGCAAACTGGTATGTGCTTACACAAAATGTAATCGTACCAAAGACCGCCACTACGGGTGGTTCATGGCTCCAGGGCGGCAACAAACTGGCGGGCGAAAAATCTTTGGGTACCATAACAAACATCGCGCTTCCCTTTATTACAAACAATGTAGAAAGGATGCGACTTTCAACAACAGGATTTTTGGGTATCGGCACAACAGCTCCTGCCGGGAGGTTACATCTCCTGAGCGAAGCAAGCGATACAGGCAACGATTATATTTTTGACGACTATGGCGTGGGAACCACCCAGGGTCTGTATATGAGAAAATCTCGGGGCACCGCTGCCGCACCAACCAACCTGGCTGCAAATGACGCCATTGGTTTTTTGAGATTTGTACCAAGGTTCAACGGTTCTCTTGGTACCACCGCGGGCTCAGCCATCGAAGGATTTTATCGTGGCAATGGCACAAATGATCTGACCGACCTCAGGGCTTTCACCAGCGGAGTGGAAAGGATGAGAATATCTGAAACAGGGAACGTGGGAATTGGTTCTTCTGCTTTTAATGCGACCAATCCGGAGAAATTACTCGTAGACGCGGGTGTAACTACTTCTTATAATGTAATCAGTGGAAAGGGAAATACAAACAACTATCTCCAACTGAATATTCAAAACCGTTCTGCTGAAGGTTCTGCCAGTTCGGATGTGGTGGCCTCTTCAAACAATGCCACTGAAACGACAAATTTCATTGACTTTGGAATAAACTCAAGCGGATACGACAATACCAGCCTTCCAATACTGGCAGGCGCCAACACTGCCTATATGTATGCAACGGGCAGAAATTTCATCCTCGGGAACGGCACCGCTGCGCGCGACATGATATTTTTTACAAATGGTTTCAACGACACCGATGAAAAAATGCGCATTATGTCAACCGGCAACGTGGGCATTGGAGTTACCAACCCCGCTGATAAATTAACAGTGGCAGGTGTGATAGCGCCTTCGGCTGACAACCTTTATACACTTGGTAAAACGACTGCAAGATGGTCACAGGTCTGGGCTGCAGATGGTGTTATACAGACATCAGATGCAAGGCTGAAAACAAATATTCTTCCACTCAGTTACGGCCTCAGCGAAGTACTTAGAATGGAACCGGTGAGATACGACTGGATCAGTAACCCGGGAAGCATGGGGAAAATCGGACTAATCGCACAGGATGTTCAGAAGATCATTCCTGAAGTGGTAACGGGCGATGCAACCAAAGAAAATCTTGGAATGAACTATGCTGAACTTGTTCCGGTCTTGATAAACGCCGTGAAAGAACAGCAGCAGCAGATAGATGCCATACAGGAAAGAGTCAATGCATTGAAAAAAACCAAAACTGCTGCCACATGCGTAAAACATTAATCGGCCTCGGCCTGCTTGTCCTGAGTGCCGGTGTTTCTGCCCAGACTGGCATTGGGACTGCGGTCCCAAACTCTGCACTCGATGTAAGAGGAGCGATGGCTACAGCAATCAGAACATTCAATTCAAATACAGCCATTACATACAATGACCAGAGCCTGGTATTCACAGGCAATGCCGCGGCAACAATCACATTACCCGACGCCAGTGATTGCACGGGGAGAATATACTGGATAAAGAATACTAATTCGGTGGGTGCAGTCCCGGTTCTTACGGTTGCCACCACCTCCTCTCAGTTGATTGAAGGTTTGTCCACCTGGCAACTCGATGAAAGCAATGAATACATCAGGGTGATCAGCAATGGCACTGGCTGGGAACTTTCTGCGCAGCAAACACCGGTAAGAAAAACAGCGGCCTTGGGCGGAAGCTGGAACAATGGCGGAAACAGACTGACCGTACAAAAATCTGTCGGTACAACCACAAACCATTTTCTTCCATTTATAACAAACAGCACTGAATGGATGAGGCTGACCACATCGGGCGCACTTGGAATAGGAACCACGAGTCCGGAAAGTAAATTTCATATTGTAAGCGACAATGATGACGCTGCAAACGATTATATTCTTGACGACCATGGCACTTTTACCCAGGGAATTTTACTGCGTAAGATCAGAGGCTCCTTCGCAGCCCAGCAAAATCTTCAGAGCGGCGATCTGATAAGCCAGTTCAGGTTCAATGGCTTCAGCAATGGAAGTTTTGCCACTGGTGGTGGAACAGGTTTCGATGCGTACTACCTGGGCACTACAACAAACAATGTCACTGACCTCAGATGGTTCACCAGCAACACAGAACAGTTGAGAATTACGGAACTTGGCGCTGTGGGCATCGGTTCTTCATCTTTCAGTGCAACACCAAATGCAGAAAAGCTTTTGATAGATGCAGGAACTTCGTCTTCATTAAATGTAATCAGCGGCAGGGGAGAGATAAACAATTATCTGCAGCTGAATATTCAGAACCTTTCTTCCGGCAGCACTGCGAGTTCGGATGTGGTGGCGACGGCTGACAACGGAGACGAATCCTTTAACTATGTTGACATGGGTATCAACTCATCCGCTTATTCAAATAGTCTCATTCCAATTCTTAACGGACCGAGCGAAGCCTATTTTTTCAGCACTGGTGCCAATCTGGTGATAGGAAACGGCACGCCCAGTTATGACATGATATTTTTCACAAACGGATTTACCGCTGCAAGCGAAAGAATGCGTATAGCCGCCAACGGTAATATAGCAATCGGAACCATTGCAGTGCCTGCAGACAAACTGACGGTAGCAGGCATCACCGCTCCGAGCACGAATGGCACCTTTTCTCTGGGCACAAATGCGGCGAGATGGTCGCAGGTCTGGTCGGCAAATGGAGTGATTCAAACTTCTGACGCAAGACTGAAAACAAATATTACTTCGCTGGAATATGGTCTGACAGAGCTTTTGCAAATGCAGCCGGTTTCTTATAACTGGAAAGATAAAAAAGACGCAAAAGCAAAAATTGGACTGATAGCTCAGGACATAAGAAAAATTATTCCTGAAGTAGTCAAAGGTGATGAGTCGAAAGAAAAACTCGGAATGAATTACGCTGAACTTGTAACGGTGCTCATCAATGCACTCAAAACACAGCAGAAGCAACTCGAAAATTTAAAAACTGAATTAGCAATACTGGAAACGGAAAATCTATGAAAACATCTAAACTCTTACTCGGCCTTGGTTTTCTGGCAATGTCGACTGCAGTCTCTGCACAGGTTGACCTGACAAACACAGGTACACTATACCTTTCATCGGGTACTGATGTACTTTATGTGAATGGGATTATGACAAACAACGCCAGCGGCCTGCTGACCAACAATGGTGCACTCCACCTGCGCGGAAATCTTGTAAACAACCAGGCCACGATGGCTGTCGGAACAGGAACGCTCTTCCTCAACGGTTCTGCATTGCAAACCGTCAGCGGTGCCCAGCAATTCCGCACATTTAATTTTGTGTCTTCGAATGCTGCAGGGATATTGCTCAGCAATAATCTTAGCGTAAGCGGAGTGCATACTTTTACAGATGGTATTATTTCCACTTCTGCCACGCCCAATTATCTGATCTATGAAGATGGATCTTCTTACACAGGAGATGGTGATAGCCGGCATGTAAGCGGCTGGGTGCGCAAAACCGGAGCAACGGATTTTGTCTTCCCCGTTGGGAATGGCACAGTAGAGCGGACAATCGCTGCAGTGAATCTGACTGCATTGTCCACTTACAATACCAACTACGGTGGCGCAACCCCAAATACAGGCAATGTTCTGGCTCCACTGTTTACAGTTGATCAGTTTGAATACTGGAACATCAACCGTGTAAGTGGTGGCAATGCCCAGATTGCGATGAACTGGGACGAATCAAAAATCACTATGCCGAACTACGGTATACCCGATATCAGGGTGGCTCATTATACCGGCGGTATGTGGACAAGCATCGGCGGAAGCGCAACGGGCAACGTAAATACCACTGGAAACATCACTTCCAATGTGACATCGTCTTTTGGGGCGTTTGTACTGGGAAGCATTTCCTTTGTACTGCCAGTGCAACTCGTGAAGTTCACCGCGGTTCGTAAGAACGGAAAGAACATAGTAAGCTGGTCCACAACCGATGAAGTAAATGTGGCACGCTACGAAGTAGAGCGCAGTGATGATGGTAATCTTTTCTATCTCGCCGGAACGGCGGCGGCTCAGAATAGCGGACGTGCGGAGCAATACGAGATTTCCGATGCCAAATCAATGGGGCAGGTAGCCTATTATCGCCTTAGAAGTATTGATAAGGACAATAAGTCGAGAGTGTCTTCTGTGGTGAAAGTATTTGAGCGTGTTTCTCTCAATGATTATTTCTCTGTGGCCAACCCAATGACCGGAGCAATCCGTTTCACTGCCGGCAGCAACCACAATGGCAACTATAACTACAACCTTGTAAACCTGGCCGGACAGACTGTACAGAAAGGAAAGGTAAGTATCAGCAATGGCGGCACTTATACTGTACCGCTGACGTCTTCAGTAAGACCTGGTATTTATGTGCTGGAAGTGCGGAGTGGTTCGTTTGTGAATAGTCAGAGAGTGCTGGTGCAGTAGGAAGTTGATAAGTTGAATATTAAGACAAATCCCCGCAAGTTGCGGGGATTTGTCATTTCGACCGAGCGAAGCGAGCGGAGAAATCCCCAGCCGGCCGAAGTCGGGATATCTTATGGGAAGATCCCCAGTTCAGCATAACTCGTGGCCACCTTGTTGATAGCAACAACGTAAGCAGCAGTTCGCATATCGGGAATTTCAGCGGTTTTGTTCCACAGGTCCATGATCTCGCGGGTTGCGGTGATCATGGTTTCTTCGAGACCGCTGTACACCAGGTCCACTTCATCAGCGCCATGCATGATGAATTCTTTTTCTTTCTGCGCTATATTCTTGCCTGTAAGATCTTCTATCTGTCCGATGATATGTGCGTTCATGTTTTCGGTGAACCTTTTCTCCATGCGGCCATAACGGACATGGCTAAGGTTTTTTAACCATTCGAAATAAGAAACAGTTACACCACCTGCGTTGAGATACATATCCGGCACAACCAGCACGCCTTTCTTAATAAATACTTCATCGGCCTCGGGAGTGAGGGGACCGTTTGCCGCTTCACCAATAATTTTTGCTTTTATGCGTGGGGCATTGTCTCCGTTGATGACGTTTTCGAGGGCAGCTGGGATAAGGATATCACACTGCAGCTCAAGTGCGTCGCTGGAGTTGGTGATATTGGTGGCACCAGGAAAATTCAGGATTGAACCCGTTTTTTTTCTGTGCTGAAAAACTTCTTCTTCGTTGAGTCCGGCAGGATTGTGGATGGCGCCTTCGTATTCTGCGAGTCCGACAACGATCGCGCCGCCTTCGCGGAAAAACTTAGCCGCATGGTATCCCACGTTTCCAAGTCCCTGTACCACCACAGTTTTTCCTTTTATGCCTGTTTCAAGTCCGAGTTTTTTCATCACGTCTGTCATGTTACAAACTTCGCGTAGTCCGTAAAACACCCCGAGACCTGTTGCCTCTCTTCTTCCACGAACACCGCCCTGTGTTACCGGCTTTCCGGTGACGCAGCCCAGCGCATCTATTTCGCCCGGACGCATACTGGTATAGGTATCCAGGATCCACGACATTTCGCGTTCGCCTGTTCCGTAGTCCGGAGCAGGAACATCAGTACCCGGGCCGATAAAGTTTTTCTTTATCAGCTCGTGCGTGTATCGTCTGGTTATTTTCTCCAGTTCGTAAACAGTGTATTTTTTAGGGTCTATCGTGATACCGCCTTTTGCACCTCCAAATGGGACATTTACAATGGCACATTTATAAGTCATTAGTGCTGCCAGCGCCATTACTTCGTCCAGGTTTACTGTTGTTGCGAAGCGGATACCCCCCTTACACGGGGTCTTATGATGTGAGTGTTGTACACGGTATGCTTTGATGACTTCTATTTTCTCACCAATTTTCACCGGGAAGTGCATCCTGTATACTGAATTGCATTGTTTGATTTGCTCCAGAATGCCCGGGTCCCAGGTAGTGAATCTGGCGGCCTTGTCGAAACTTTTTTCTACAGCTCCAAAAAAGCTGTATTCGTGTTGTCCTGACATGAGATTTTTTTTAATAATTATAGGTAAACAATCGTTTGTTAGTATTAAACGTCCTGATCGAACTTTAATTTCTATCCGGACGCAGATTAGTTGCTTTTTTCCAGCCTGGTCAGTTTTCTATCTATTCTGAACATATACACAAACATACCCAGCAGCACTACCAATAGGACAGCTACCACCACATAAATTTTACCGTCTCTTCTCATCGCATCAGCCATCTGCGGTTGATCGTTGACGTTATCCTGCGCACTGGCGGCAAGACCGATCATGACAGCAACGAAAGAAAAGAGCCACCTTAATATTCTTTTATCCATTCGATAATTGTTTCTCTTCAATAAATCTCATTCTGATACGGAGTGATGTCATCCATAGTCCGAGCAATGTCCACCCCGGTACCGCACCAAACCAGAAAATAATCCGCATTCTCGAATCGATGTCTTTTGTATTGAATGCCGGATTACCCATACCACCGGGATGAAGGCTTTCCACCAGTCGCGGAATGATCCAAAGGGTAGGGATCAGCATAAAAAAAGCAAATACATTATATACAGCTGCTACCCTTGCTCTTTTATCAAGATCCGTAACCGCATTTCTGAGCACAAGGTAGGCGAGATAAATGAGTAGTGATATGGCGGCACCGATTTGTTTGATGTCATTGCTCCATGGTTTTCCCCAGGTATAATTTGCCCAAACCGCGCCAGTAACCAATCCCAGGATGGTAAACAGTATTCCGGTATTTGCAAATTCAGCGGCGTAGAAATCATTTTTTAATTTTCCGCCTCTCAGATATTTGATAGAATAGATCAGGGAGACAAGAAAAAAGATCATCATTGCAAACCACATGGCGACATGAAAATAGAGATTGCGGATGGTTTCATTCAGAATTGGCTTTGCGGGAACGCCTCCGAGAAATCCCGCAATGATCGTATAACACAGTAATGCGATACTCAATATTTTCCACCACGATCTGCGCATATCTCTTTTATAATTTTTGGGGAAGTGGGGCAAAATTAGTGTAAACCCCGGGACAAATATATAAATATGAAAAAGATTCCTAATCCTTCCAGAGAAAAGGAAAAAGGATAATTGAAAGGGCAATGACCAGTATATTCAGTGCTGCGAGCAACAAAATCATCTGGGTAAGTCCGGTCTGAAGCACATCCGAAAATGCGACCGTGCTCAGTTTCATCAGCAACAATACCTGGGGTACGATCAGTGGGAATCCGAGAATGGCCATCATCGCCGCATTTTGCTGGGCCCTGGCAGATATAGCCGAAAGGAATGTAAATACAAGGCTGATTCCAAACCCGCCAAAAACAGCGATGGCCACAAACCTGAAAGGGTTCTGAATCGGATTGCCAAGCAGCAATACGAAGAGCAGCCAGCTGACCAGGCTCATAACGGCCATCAGCAGGGTATTAAAAAGAAGTTTTGCCAGAATGAAATCCCTGGCCCCGGCAATGCTGTAGAAATAAAGCATGCGGCCGCGACTTTCCTGCAAAAAACTTTTTGCAACAGCATTTACACAAATGAAGAGCTGCATGATCCAGAACAGTCCGTTCCATACATCTGCCTCGGGGTTCCCCATGGCCAGGTATAAAACAAAGATCGTTGCCGCCACATATAATATGATACCGTAAAAGCTGTATTGCTGACGGATCTCCAGCAAAAGGTCTTTCTTAAAAAGTGCTATTATCTGTCTGACGGACTTCATGGTTTGTTATAGTAACAGTGCCTGCATCTTGGTTCGTAATGGTCTTTTTCTCCAATCAGAAGCTGCCCCGATTGTGCAGTTTTGCGAAACGAGAAGCTTGCAATGTTTCCACATTGAACGCAAATGGCATGTAACTTGGTAATATAATCAGCTTTAGCGAGGAGAAAAGGCATCTGACCAAATGCTTTTCCGCGATAGTCCATGTCGAGACCGGCGACAATCACCCTGGTACCCTGTGATGCGAGCTGATCACAGACATCGGGCAGCTGGTCGTCAAAAAACTGGGCTTCATCGATGCCTACAACGTCAACATCACTGGCCAGCAGCAGGATTGTCTGCGAATTGTCTATTGGTGTTGAAAGTATGGCGTTCTCATCGTGGGAGACGATCTTTTGTTCGTCATAGCGGGTGTCAACAGAGGGTTTAAAAATTTCCACTTTCAGGTTCGCGATTTTTGCCCTTTTTAGACGCCGGATAAGTTCTTCTGTTTTTCCGCTGAACATGGAACCGCAGATCACTTCAATCCAACCCCGCCGTCCACCCGAAAGATTGGGTTCAATAAACATGCTTTAACAAGTTTGCTTAATAATTGTTCCTAACTTTATAATGGTCTCAAAACTCAAATGTACCATAACCCATGGAAAGAGTTAAAGCTCTGATATACAAATTGCACGAGCAGGCCCGTCAAAATGCTGATACTTCTGCGCTGCTCGAAACAGTTGAGCAACTTCAGGCCGTCCTTAAGGGTGCCGCGCCTGCGCAGCGCCAATATACTGGCACGGCAAAAGTAGCGGTTGTTTTTCCATCGGGCAATAGAATGAATCAGTCCACTCCTGAAATCGATCTTCCTGTAACAATTGCTGAGGTTCCGGTAATAACTGAATCAACAGCTTTGGCCATCGCCACACCAATCTCCGAGCCCGTTGCAGAAGTTGAAAAATCCAATACCTTTATTCCTCCGCCTCCCGCGCCTGTATTGAATGGGAATGGCTCACGCAAAGAAGAGCGGGAACAGTCCGGATGGCTGTTTGACCCGGTACATGAGACACCAACCCTTGCACATCAGCAGCACCAGGGAAGAGATTTGAATGATATCATCGGTAACCGATCGATATCGCTCAATGAAACGCTCAAATCCGGCAAAACTGAACTCGCAGAAGTATTGACTGATGCACCAATCCGCGACCTCAAAAAAGGAATAGGCATCAATGATCGTTATGTTTTTATCAGTGAACTTTTCCGGGGTGATGAGGCCATGTATGAAAGAAGTATCAAGACCATCAATAATCTCCGCATATTACCCGAAGCACAGTACTGGATTGAAAGGGAGTTGAAAGTGAAACTGGGTTGGGATGACGGCAAAACCACCACACAGCACTTTTATCAGCTTGTCAGGAGGCGTTTTTCCTGAATATAATTCATGATTTTTGCTGTGGCACCGGCGTTGGCAGCCACATATTCCCTCGCGGCTCTTGCAGAAGCATTATAAACAGCCGTATCCGACAATAATCCACTCAGTACTTTTTCAAATTCAATGGCGCTTTCGACGGGCCATGAAGCCTTAAGATCCACCAGGTCTGTCGCTTCCGCAAATTTTTCGTATTCCGGTCCATGAATAATGGGTTTGCCATACACTGCCGCTTCCAGCACGTTGTGTATGCCATCGTCGCCGAACCCGCCGCCTATAAAAGCGATGGTTGCATAATGGTATAGTTTTGAAAGCATGCCGATATTGTCGATGATAAGCACGTTTGCTTCCGTGTTGCGCTCAGTTGAAGGGTTTTTCTGATATTCGGAATATCGCGCACTCTGTTTAAAAAGAGATTCCACTTCTTTGAGCCTGGGCTCGTCAATTTCATGGGGTGCAATGATAAACCGCATGGCGGGGTGAGTATTTGCAAAATGGTCTATTTCTTCTTCGTCGTCCTGCCATGTGCTGCCGGCCACCAGTGTCGGACGGCCAGAGATAAAACTGTCGATGAGGGGAATGGGGGAAAATCCATTGGCTATTGCAATGACCCGGTCAAAACGTGTATCGCCACTGACCGTAACGTTTCCCGTGATGCCAATGCTGCCGAGCAGATCGCGCGAATGCTGATTCTGGACGAAAAGCCTGGAAAAGTTGGCCAGAATATCTCTCTGGAAGCCCCCATACCATTGAAAAAATGGCTGGCTCTGCCTGAAAAGTCCTGAAACCAGCAAAACGGGGATTTCAGCTTTTTTCAGTGCCAGAAGGTAGAAATGCCAGTATTCGTATTTTACCCAGAGGACGAGCGACGGTTTTATAAGGGAAATAAGCCTTTCTGCATTTTTTTCCGAATCCACAGGAAGATAAAAGACGTGGTCAGCCAGTGGGTAATCCTTTCGAATTTCATAACCGGAGGGAGAAAAGAAGCTGATAACAACCGCAGTTTCAGGGTATTTTCTTTTCAGTTCCTCTACCAGCGGCCTTCCCTGTTCAAACTCCCCCAGCGAAGCGCAATGCATCCAGACTCGCGAGGACTGAAGTGGTCTGGCAGCGAGCGCGGCCTCTATTTTCGGGAAAATGCCCTTTCGGCCGGCGATCCACAGCCGTCCTTTCGGGTTCCAGGGGGAAATGAGAGCGGCACCCGCCCTGTAAAGCACCCAAAACAACCTGTAAAGTATTAATCCCACGTTATGAAAGGGTTAAGTATAGGCAAATCTAAAATCAAACTTTCACCCTACCTATATTTTATTATTTTTGCGGCCTAATAAACATGTTCGCCTATGTTACCAATCCAGATGGTGGACCTCAAAACACAGTATAAGAAGATCAAGGAAGAGGTAGACCTGGGAATACAGACAGTGCTGGACAATGCCAGCTTCATACAGGGGCCCGCTGTTCAGGAGTTTTCAACTGCGCTTGCCAGTTATATGGGTGTTAAGCATGCCATCACCTGTGCAAACGGCACGGATGCCCTGCAGATAGCCATGATGGCCCTGGGACTCGAGCCGGGTGATGAAGTGATTACCCCGTCTTTTACATATGTAGCCACTACAGAAGTCATTGCTTTGCTGAGACTGAAGCCGGTTTTTGTAGAAGTCGACAAGCAGACCTTCTGTATAGAACCCGAAGCAATCAGGAAAGCCATTACTCCAAAAACAAAGGCAATCGTTCCGGTTCATCTGTACGGTCATACGGCCAGAATGGAGGAAATCATGCAGATTGCAAAAGAGCATCGTCTTTTTGTGATCGAGGACAATGCACAGGCAATCGGGAGCGATTATACGTTCAGCAACGGTGAAAAAAAGAAAGCCGGAACCATCGGAACCATTGGCACCACTTCGTTTTTCCCATCCAAGAATCTGGGTTGCTATGGAGACGGAGGTGCAATATTTACCAATGATGATGCGTTAGCTAACGTGTTGAAAATGGTTGCCAATCATGGGCAGAGCAAAAGATATTATCATGATCTGGTGGGTTGCAACAGCCGCCTGGACTCTATCCAGGCAGCAGTTCTGAATGTCAAGCTTAAAAAACTTGATGAGTATATCGATGCAAGAAGGCATGCTGCTTCAGTATATGATAAAGCATTTGCCGGCCACCCAAAGATTACAACGCCGTTCCAGGCTTCTTACAGCAAGCATGTATTTCATCAATATACCCTTATCCTTGAAGGCGCAGACCGAAACGGTCTGAACGAATTTCTTGCCACACAACAGATTCCATCAATGATTTATTACCCTGTACCGGCGCATAAGCAGCTAATGTTTGCGTCATTCGGGGGAAGTGAATACGATTTGCCTGCTACAGACTGGCTGACAGAAAGAGTGATATCGCTTCCGATGCACACCGAACTGGCGGCAGATCAGCAGAAATACATCATTGACAAAGTTTTAGAATTTTTAAACTAATTAATAAACACTAAAAACACCCGCCCAAATGAAAATTGCAGTGGTAGGCACAGGTTACGTTGGTCTCGTTACCGGAACATGCTTCGCAGAAACCGGCAATGATGTGACGTGCATCGATATCGACAAGGTAAAAGTCGATAAATTGACGAACGGACAAATCACAATCTACGAACCAGGTCTGGAGAAGCTCTTTCTGAGAAATCTGAAAGAAGAACGTCTGAGATTTACCACTTCGCTCGAAGATGGTATCAAGGATGCTGCTATTATTTTTCTTGCCCTGCCTACACCTCCGGGTGAAGACGGCTCAGCGGATTTGAAATATATCCTCGGTGTATCTGATCACCTGGGAAAAATCCTTACCGAATACAAAGTGATCATTGATAAAAGCACTGTACCCGTAGGCACTGCCGAAAAAGTCCATGCTGCGATCTCTAAAAACTACAAAGGCGAGTTTGATGTGGTTTCGAATCCGGAATTCCTTCGCGAAGGCGTAGCGGTAGAAGATTTTATGAAACCTGATCGCGTGGTTATAGGCACCAGCTCTGAAAGAGCCAGAAAGATCATGGGTGACCTGTACAATCCATTCGTACGCCAGGGGAATCCTATCATCTTTATGGATGAGCGTTCTGCCGAGCTTACAAAATATGCTGCCAACTCTTTTCTGGCAGCAAAAATCACTTTTATGAATGAGGTTGCTCAGCTTTGCGAAAGGCTGGGAGCGGACGTTGATATGGTTCGTCGCGGTATCGGCTCTGACGAGCGCATCGGCAAACGTTTCCTGTTTCCTGGTATAGGGTATGGCGGAAGCTGCTTCCCGAAAGACGTGCAGGCGCTGGTGAAATCATCAAACGATGTCAACTACGAATTCAAGATACTGAATGCAGTGATGGATGTCAACGAAAGACAGAAACTCCATCTCATGCCAAAGATTCGCAAATACTTCAAGGGCGACCTCAAAGGGAAAAAGTTTGCATTGTGGGGTCTTGCCTTCAAGCCGAATACCGATGATATCCGTGAGGCACCAGCTCTTTACATGATTGACGCGCTTTTGAAAGAAGGTGCATCCATTTCTGTATTTGATCCGGAAGCGACCAACAACGTACGCGGTTTGCTGGGTGATACCATTCACTATGCAGAAAACCAGTATGAGTGTCTGCAGGATGCCGATGCTTTGATCATTGCAACAGAATGGAATGAGTTCCGTACACCTAACTTCCTCAAAATGGTAACGGTTTTGAAAAATAAGGTGATCTTCGATGGCCGTAACCTGTTTGATACAGGCGCTATCAAAGAACTCGGATTTTATTATGAAAGCATAGGCAGAGCAGTAGCTATACCAACCAATGGCAATTACCAAAAATAAATAACTTAATGAGCCGTCAAAGAGTTCTCATCACAGGTGCAGCCGGGTTTCTTGGCTCGCACCTCTGTGATCGTTTTATCAAGGAAGGATTTCATGTGATCGGAATGGATAATCTCATTACCGGTGACCTCAGAAATAT
>JACMLD010000526.1 GCA_014379785.1 Chitinophagaceae bacterium | reverse complement strand
TGCTAAACTACGCGAAGCTCAGGATTGTTATAAACGAATAGTCTAAACGGATCGCTTATGGCAGAAAAAAAATCTTCACAGAATAACAGCGCCTGCTATTATGTAACATTTAATGTGACCGACTGGATCGGGCTGTTTGTGAGACCTGCTTACAAACAGGCTGTTGTGGAATCTCTCAATAGTTTTATAGAATCAAAGGGGCTTGTGGTATACGCATGGTGCCTGTTGAGCAACCACCTTCACCTTCTCACCAAGACACGTCCGAATATCAATTTTTCAGTCACTGTCCGCGCATTAAAAAAAGACATTTCCAAAAAACTGTTCGCGCTGATGGCCACTGAACCAGATATCAGAAAAGAATGGATGCTCACCCGTTTCGAAATGGCGGGCCACAGCATGAAGCGCATTGAAAAATATCAGCTCTGGCAAAATTGCAGCAATCCCGTTCATATAGACTTTACAAATAAACAGTTGCTCTGGGATCATATCCGTTACATACACGAGAATCCGGTACGCGATCATATTGTAGACAAACCGGCCGAATATGTATACTGTTCTGCGAGAAGCTATAATGGACAAAACGGCAAAGTGAAGATCACCGTTGTTCCCATGCCCGACAACGCTTCTGCCGCATACAATGAACTCGCCGCAATGCTCCAGAACAACGAAATTAAAAATTAGCAAACTGGCGCTCATTTAAGGGATTTCCGTAATTTGTTTTCGCAAAGCAGCCTATAAATATATTTACACCCACCCAAGTGCTTTGAAGCTTTGCCGATCTCAAACCTGTCGGCAATTTTTTAATTTTTTATAAACAAGATCTTATGGTCAACGCAAAAGACGAAGTCTTTAGGGAAGGCATCGAAAAGGCTTCTGATTTCAAATTCGGCACCGCGGTGGCAAAAGTCTTTGATGACATGGTCAGTCGCTCTGTACCATTCTATGGAGAAATACAGAGAATGGTAGCGGAACTTGCAGCCGCACATGCATTAAAAGATACGGATGTGTATGACCTGGGCTGCTCAACCGGCACCACCATGATCGGTATGAACACGCTGGTCGACAACAATATCAGGTTTGTGGGTATCGACGATTCGCCTGAGATGCTTGCCAAATGCCGCGACAAGCTGGTTGAAGCTGGCTTTACAAGACCATTCGATCTCCGCTGCCTGGACCTTGGTAAAGATCCCGAAGTGACCAACTCGTCAGTTGTGGTACTTTGTCTCACCCTTCAATTTATTCGTCCAATCAACAGAGAAAAACTTTTGAAAAAGATCGTTGAAGGACTTGTTCCCGGGGGCGTACTCATACTGGTAGAAAAAATTCTAACCGAAGAAAGTTGCTTCAACAGAGATTTTATTGAATACTATTATAATTACAAACGCAGAAACAACTACAGCGAGCTCGAAATTTCACAAAAAAGAGAAGCGCTCGAAAATGTGCTGATACCTTATAAGCTCAGCGAAAACATAAGCCTGCTGAGGGATGTAGGCTTTGCGCATTGCGAAGTATTTTTTAAATGGTATAATTTTTCAGCATTGATTGCCACCAAACCCCCAACTACATGATCTCGATCGGAAACTTCTTTTTCAAATACAGGAACATCATTTTTATTGCGCTTTACATTGCTTTGTTTATTCCATCCCGATCACTTTTTGGGGATGGCAATTATTTGTGGGCTATCATACTTGGTTTGCTCGTAACCGTGGGAGGACAACTGGTGCGAGCCGCTACTATTGGCCTGGCCTATATCATCCGTGGCGGAAGAGATGGCAAAGTGTATGCGGAAGAGCTTGTGACAGAAGGGATATTCAATCACTGCCGCAATCCATTATATGTTGGTAATATCCTCATGCTGCTCGGTGTAGGCATCCTCTCTGACTCATTGCTATATGTAGCGGTCCTGATACCTATATTTCTTTTTATATATCACACGATTGTGCTTGCTGAAGAAAATTTTCTTCGGAATAAATTTGGAGAAAAGTACGAGGCTTATTGCAAAAGGGTGCCGCGCTGGCTCATCAAATTCTCAGGTCTGGGAACCACCACCAGCAACATGCACTACAACTGGAGAAGATATCTGATCAAAGAGTACAATACGCTTTATATCTGGCTTACCGGTATCACACTGGTTTTGCTTTTCAAGCATCCACGTATTTATGACAACGATGACAGCAAAAGGAATCTGCTTCTTGCCGTTATACTTCCTTTGCTGCTGCTGGGTTACCTCTTTATCAGGTATCTGAAAAAATCAGGGAAACTAAAGGAATAATTACACTGTAACTCTTTGCCACTCGCCAGCCTGGTGATTAAACTGTTTGATAGGTTTGGCGGGGTTGCCGCCTACAATGGTATACTCAGGTACATTCTTGGTCACCACGCTTCCCGCAGCCACGATTGAATACTTACCAATCTGTACACCGGCAGTTATCACGCTGTTGGCTCCAATCCAGCAACCTTCGCCAATCACAATCTCATCGGTTGTGCAGGGCTGGTAACGAAATGGCGTTTTCACATCGCTGAACCCATGGTTGAGGCCGCTCATGACTACATTCTGTGCGGTCATAATATGATCCCCGATGGTAATTGGTCCGATAATCACATTCATTGCTCCGATAAACGAACTGTTTCCGATTTTTACCGGCCCCATGCCATTATTCACGATTGTATAATCCTCTATCGTTGAATCGCTGCCAATCTCAAAATGATTGAATGGCATTATGTCAAGCCTGGCCTTGCCACAGATTAAGCTCTTCTTTCCTCTTTTCGTATAAATTGGATTCACGAAATTGCGCACCCACCATCTCGGCTTTACACCATTGCCGGATGTCAACGCCCAGATTGCCATCTTTTTCAGCTTCGGGTTCGATTTTATTCTCTCTGCAATTGCCATCACTTTTAATTCTTGGTTCAAACTTACTCTTTAACAAACGAATTCGCAAACTATCAGCTGATCTATCACAATGGGTTCACAAAATTCCGTAATTTTCATTTCCCTATTTTATAAAACACAAACGATTGACATGATTAGCCGGCGCAAATTTATCCAACAAGCTTCAGTTATGACAGCAGTGCTCGCTACAAGCCGCTGCGGAAGTTCAAAAGTTTCAAAAGACCTCGGCATTCAGCTCTACACGGTGAGAAATGAAGTCTCCAAAGACCTGGCCAACACCCTGAAAGAAGTAGCCGCAGCAGGGTATAAAAATATCGAGCTGTATGGGTACAACAACAGGCAGTTTTTTGGAAAACCTGTGAGTGAAATGGCAGCACTTCTCAAACAAAACAACCTCTACACCAAAAGCGGACATTACGGTCTAAACGACTTCCTTTATAACGCGGATTACAACTGGGACAGCTGGAAGTATCTGGTAGAGGATGCAAACCTGCTCGGCAACAAATACATCATAGTACCCTATCTGGATGATAAACACCGTACGGCGGATGACTACAAACGCGTGGCTGAACGACTGAACAAAGGGGGAGAAATGGCCAGGGAAGCAGGCATGGTCGCAGGTTACCACAACCATGATTTTGAGTTGAAAGATCTGGGCGGACAAAGTGGCTGGGATATTCTGCTTGCCGGAACCGATCCAAAAAATGTAGTATTCGAAATGGATATATACTGGGTGGAATACGCCGGACAAAAGCCAGGAGACTGGTTTAAAAAACATCCGGGCAGATGGAAGCTCTGGCATGTAAAAGACATGGAAGCGAAAACCGCCGGAGACGAAAAAGGACAAACCTGCGAAGTAGGAAAAGGCATTATCAACTGGAAAGAAATTTTTGCCCAACATGAACTCGCCGGACTTGAATATCCACTTGTAGAACAGGAACAGTACACCCGTCCGGTTTTCGAATGTATCCGTATGAGTGCAGACTACATGAAAAGC
>JACMLD010000525.1 GCA_014379785.1 Chitinophagaceae bacterium | reverse complement strand
TCTCAGGGGCTTTATCTGATTGCTCAAGTGTATAGGAGTAAAGGTTGTTCAGAGTATTAAAGAGGAAGTGTGGATGTATCTGTGATTTTATTAATTCCAGTTCGGTAAGAAGTTTTTCCTGCTGCACTTCCGCAGTCTTTTGTTTTTGCTTGTACCAGTAATCCAGAAGTTTGATCGAAATCGCACTTCCGGAAACATGAATGAAGGGGAGAAATGCCCGACCTGTCATAAGAGATATCGCCTTGAGGTCGTCAATAGCTTTAACCTTCAGATCAGTGATATATGCATAAGCCGCACAAATACAGAGGACCAAAAGGTAGCCTGCAAAAAATTGCAGATAATTTCTTTTGATTAAAAACTTTGGTATCAGGTAATACAGCAGCGAATAAACCAACAACATGAAGCCGGGGAGATAAAAAGCCGCATTGAGCAACGAGATCCCAAAGTTGACCTTATAGCCAAACCCCCATCCGAAATACAGTACCACAATCAACCAGAACAGTATGTGGATGCCAACTCTCTTCAGTATATCAGGTAAAGATTTTCTCATTTTCTTCCGGAATACAATTTACATTTTTGAGATGAAGCAATCGCATACCGTAGACAGAATACTATTTTACGTCGACAGAAGATCGATTAATGCGTTTGTCCACTGCCGTTTGTAGTTTGTCATCCTGGTTGTTTCAACAGTCGAGTAAGTTGAACCTTCTTTGTTGCCCAGATTATTTTCGTTGTGTATAAATACAAAATTTATGAGACAAATCTTTTTTCTGCTTCTCGTTGTGTTTACTGCTGCCTGCACCAGCAGCGACGGTCCTGTGATTACGGTTGATACCTACAGTTCAGCTACAGTTTTGAAATGGAATTTAGCTGCAACGAATTTTGTGAAGCGGTCCCAGGGATTTTCACCTATGCCTGAGTCACGCGCCTATGCAATGGTCAATCTTGCTATGCACGATGCTTTAAATAATATAGTCCCCAAATATGAAACCTATGCATATCATGTAAAAGATCCACTGGCTGACCCGAATGCAGCGGTAGTGCAATCGGCCCATGATGTGATGGTATTTTTATGGCCTGCTTTGAGCAGCTCAGCTGACAGTTTATTATCTGTTTATCTGGCAGAAGTGCCTAATGGCAGCGCGAAGGATAAGGGAATAACACTCGGAAAGTCAGTTGCTGCGGCTATGCTTCAACTTCGGAAAGACGACGGAGCTTCTGTGGCTCAGTACCCGGTTGCGGAAGGGGTTAATCCGGGTGAATACCGGTCTGTTGCTCCGCTTGCAGGCTTCATCATTTTGCCAGGTTGGGGGAAAGTAAAGCCATTTTCAATTCTAAATGCCAATGCTTTCCGGCCTCTCCCCCCATATGCACTAGCCTCGGCCGAATACACTGCCGATTACAATGAGATAAAGACAATGGGCTGTCTGAATTGCCCGGCGAGGACTGCCGACCAAACCCAGTTGGGAGTTTTCTGGCTGGATAATGTGCCTTTGAGCTGGAATAGCATTGCAGTGAAGCTGGTGGAAGAGAAAAAATGGAATGGCTGGAAGACAGCACGCACGCTGGCTTTGCTCCACATAGCCGAAGCTGATGCGAATATTGCAGTATTTGAAGCAAAGTATTTCTATTACTATTGGAGGCCCGTATCTGCAGTGCGACTGGGAGAGTCTGACGGTAATCCGCAAACGGCAGGAGATCCGGCGTGGACGATCCTTGCGCCACCAACTCCTCCGGCTCCAGACTATCCTTCGAATCATGCGGCCGATGGAGGTGCAGCTGCAGAAATTTTACGTGACGCTGCCGGAACCGACAACTTCTCATTTTCTATTACAAGCAATAGCCTGCCAAACGTATCCAGGAGTTTTAAAAGCTTTAGTCAGGCTGCCACTGAAACCTCACTTTCGAGAATATATGTTGGATTTCACTTTCGTAGGGCAGTAGTAGAGGGTGAAGCAATGGGGAGAAGGATTGGGAAGTTTGTTGTTGAAAATTCCCTGAAGCCATATTGAATGCGATGACCGCGTACCTTTAAGCAATGAAACTACTTGCCATACTCATCCCAGCGATCATTCTCGCCGCAGGTCCGGCGAAAAGTCAGGAGAAATACCGCCCCGCATTCCATTTTTCGCCGAAAGAAAAATGGATGAATGATCCCAACGGAATGGTTTTTCACAAAGGCGTCTACCACCTTTTCTACCAGTATTATCCCGGTGCTACAGTCTGGGGACCCATGCACTGGGGACATGCAACAAGCACTGACCTCGTCAGGTGGAATCGCGAACCAGTAGCCCTTTACCCCGACACATTGGGTTATATTTTTTCCGGAAGCATTGTTGTTGACAAAGACAATACCGCAGGCTTTGGAAAAGCCGGACAGACACCGCTCGTCGCCATCTTCACACACCATCAGCCCGAACTCGAAAAGCAGATGACTGGCAAACACCAGTATCAAAGTCTGGCCTATAGCCTCGACGACGGGAAATCATGGTTGAAATATGCAGGCAATCCCGTTCTCCCGAATCCTGGAATCGTCGATTTCCGTGACCCGAAAGTCATGTGGTATGCACCATCAAAAAAATGGATCATGACCCTTGCGACAAAAGATCGAATCACGTTTTATGAATCACCCAATCTGAAAGACTGGACAAGATTAAGCGACTTCGGCCAGAATCTTGGCGGACACGGTGGTGTATGGGAATGTCCCGACCTTTTCACACTGGACTACAATGGCAAAAAAATATGGGTACTTCTTGTTAGTATCAATCCCGGTGGACCAAACGGAGGCTCAGTCACCCAATATTTTTTAGGCGACTTCAACGGGAAAACTTTTACTCCGATCGACAAAGAAACCCGGTGGCTGGATTATGGCCCGGACAACTACGCAGGCGTTACCTGGTCCAACACCGGCAACCGTAAAATATTTCTCGGCTGGATGAGTAACTGGTTGTATGGACAGACCGTGCCTACCGAAAAATGGAGAAGCGCTATGACAATACCCCGTGACCTCCGTATAAAGTCTGTGAATGGCAAGCTGTACGTAGCATCCTCCCCGGTTGCCGAACTTGCAAGGCTCAACCATTCACCCGTTACTTTAAAAAACTTTATCGCAAATAGCGATACCAGCTTATCGAGTATACTGAAAGTTAAAGATGAAAAAAACCGTATTCACCTGAGCGGACCAGCCATCGGAGGATACGCGCTCGTTTTTTCAAATGAAGACGGTGAAGAAGTTGTCGTTAGCTATGATGAAACAAAAAATAAGTACAGTATCGATCGCAGCAAATCCGGCAAAGTAAATTTTGATCCGCTGTTCACCAAACTCGCATACTGTCCGCGACTGGCCACAGACAAAGCATTTAGTCTGGTAGCGATAGTCGATAAGGCGTCTGTGGAAGTTTTCGCAGACGGAGGTCTAAGTGTGATGACAGCCATTTATTTTCCAAATAAGCCACTTAACAAAGTTTCTATCAGAGTAAAAAAGCCGATCAGATTCAGTGAAGTGAAAGGTTATGCCATTTTTTAATACAGAACTTACTTAAATGCATACCCGAAAAGAATTCCTTCGTAATGCGCTGGTGGCGGGCTGCGCAATACCTTTTATCAGTGGGAAAGATTTTTTGGCCGGAGCCAGGATCGACGATTTTAGTTTCACCTCGCCCTTTATCAGAGTTGGACTGAGAAGAACCTACCCGGCATTCAGTTTTTTTGCAACCGATAGCCTTGGTCAGGGAAGGCTGCACCTCTCGCCCATCCTGACTGAGCCACCGCGCAGTAAAGCGTTTACGGCTAGAACCTATCGTGACAGTATTTCTTACTTTAATTCTCCTGAAGATATTGTGGCGGACTGGCAGGTAAAATGCGAAGAGAAAAAAATCGATCTCATTTCACGGAAGCCAGGCGCAGAGCCTTTTGAGATTTCTTTCTCTAGACCCCAAAATCATGCAACGGTATTGGGTATCATGCGGGAGGGGCAGCGTGTTCTGCTTCCATGCATTCTGCATCTCCCAGGGTTGGGGACCTTTATCATTGAAAGCCGCGTGCCTGATGCAACCATATTTTATGATGTTACTGCCCGCGAAAGCACCGGAGAGACGCCCTTTGTGAAGTTACGCTTCGATGGCGCCGGTGCAAAGGGTACTGTCAAATATTCTATGCGCTCTGTTACCCTGTTTCCGCGAAAGAAAAAGATACACCGCATTCCGCTCTTCGACGGTTACCGCAGAAATTTTATAAATATTTTTCAGTTGAATCCGAGACTGGGCATGCTCGCCAATAGTTCTTCCGGCGATGCGCGCGCATCTACATTATTTCTCTATGCTGAGGTTGCCCGGGTTACACCCCCTCTGACAAAGACTTTCACCGCAATGGATTTGATCAGAGATTCACTGGAAACATATATATCGGGTAAGCAGGGCTACGGACATCCGGGCTGGAGTGGCAATCATGAATCGCTCGATAGCAGACCTTCACTTATCATTGCTGCTTCGTATTATATAAAATCAACCTCCAATCGCGAATGGGCTCAAAAAAATTATCCTGCAATAAAAAAATGGGGTGAGGAGATGATGAGAAAAGACAGCACCGGCAATGGATTGATAGAATACGGTTATTCCGGCAACTCAGGAAGCTGGGATTCAAAAATCGGTCCGGCCAATTGGTGGCATACTATCGGTTTCGGCCATGAGGATGCTTACAGTAATATTCTCTGTTACCGGGCCTGCAGTATGATGAGCGATGAAAAAATTTTTCCGCAGGATGAACACACAAGAGCATGCAAAGCATTCGCTGAAAAGACAAAACAGCATTTTTTCACCAATTTTTATAATCCTGAAACCGGCGTGCTGGCTGGCTGGAAAAGCGGTGACGGAAAGTTGCACGACTATTATTTTACATTTGTGAACAGTATGGCTATCCATTGTGGCCTGGTGGATAAGGTAAAAGGAAAAGAGATATTGACAAAGCTGCTGGAGAAGATGAAAGAAGTAGGATTTGTAGATTTCAAATCAGGCCTGCCAGGCAATCTTATTCCCATTCATCCCAGTGATTCGGGTAGCAAAGAGGGCTTTCAGATTTATCAGAATGGCGGGGTATCCGGGTGCTTCGCCTATTATTTTATCTATGCATTGATACTTTGCGAATTGTATAAGCCCGCCAGGGAGCTTTTATTAGGCATGATGGACAGTTATGCAAAGAATGAATTTGAAGGGAAGTGTCCAAATACCGGAATGACGAGGGTATGGAAAACATGGAATGGCGAATGCAGGGGCCATGAAGGCTTTTTAGCCGACAGTTACCATGCTTTACTCGTGGTAGAGGGCGTAGATCCAAAAATCCCTTTCCTGAATGAACTTGTCCACTTTCTTAATGCGTTGACCGTTTCATAAAATAATTCCGAAGAATGAAATTCATTTACCTGTCTCCGATTTGTGTGTTGCTCGCACTATCCGTCAACGCCGGGTGTATACCTTACGACCTCCGCTGCGAATACCTTACCAATCCACTTGGAATGGATGAACCGAATCCAAGACTTTCATGGAAAATTAAGACTTGCGATCAGGCAATTACAACACAAACAAGTTATATCCTTTTTTCAACCGATTCACTGGCCTTGTCAAAAGGAGCAGGGATTTTGTGGAAGGCACCGATCGCAATCCCTTCTCAAATTCGTATCGAATACAGCGGTCCTGCTCTCAAGCCATATACCAGGTACTACTGGAAAATCGCAGGCAACGCCACATCACCCATCGCATTTTTTGAAACCGGACACATCAACGTCAGCAACTGGCGCGGCTCCTGGATAACAGACAATCAGGATATCAATCTCCGACCCGCTGCGTATTTCCGCAAGACTTTCAACGCAACAAAAAAAATAAAATCAGCCCGGGTGTTCGTTGCAGCAGCAGGACTGTATGAACTTTTCATCAACGGAAAACAATCAGGAGATCACCGCCTGGACCCGGCCTTCACAAGATTCGACAGAAGAATATTATACGTTACCCATGACGTTACCGCACTGCTGGCTACGGGAAAAAACGCGATTGGTATTCATCTTGGTAATGGCTGGTACAACCACCAGTCCACCGCGGTATGGTTCTTCGACCTTGCACCATGGCGCGCAAGGCCAAAATTTTGTCTCGACCTCCGGATTGAATACGCAGATGGAAGTATTGAAACCATCCGTAGCAACAACGACTGGAAGACAAAGCTCAGTCCCGTGATATCAAGCAATATCTACACTGCCGAACATTTTGATGCCACCCTGGAGACAAAGGATTGGCAGCTATCATCATTTGTAGATAGCAGCTGGCGCAACGCCAACCTCACTCCATCGCCCTCACAAAATATCGTGTCGCAACTCATGCATCCCATCAGGGACGTGACGGCTGTTCCCACAAAAAAAATGACAAAGTTCAGCGACACCAACTACCTGTTTGATCTCGGCAGAAACATCGCAGGAGTAAGTGAATTCACCGTCAGCGGCAAAGCCGGAACCACCATCAGACTCATTCACGCAGAACGGATAGACAAAGGTCATGCGGATCAATCGAACCTCATAGTGCATTACCGCCCGAAAAACGATCTGGATCCCTTTGGCATCGATATTATCAAACTCTCCGGCATCGGTGCGGAGACATTTCGCGCAAAATTCAACTACAAGGGCTTTCAATATGTTGAAGTAGTCAGCGATGCACCGATAACACTTACTGAGAAAAGCCTGAGCGGATGGTTTATGCACAGCGACGTGCCGACTGCCGGGACCGTTCATTCTTCAAGCGATCTCCTGAATAAAATCTGGGAGGCCACCAACAACTCTTACCTCTCTAACCTCTATGGATACCCGACAGATTGCCCGCAGCGCGAGAAAAATGGTTGGACCGGCGACGGACAGATAGCAGTGGAAACGGGTCTCTACAACTTTGACGGCATTACGGTTTACGAAAAATGGATGGCGGATCATCGCGATGAACAACAGTCCAACGGCCTGCTTCCCGCGATCATCCCTACTGCTGTATGGGGTTATAACTGGGCAAATGGTACAGACTGGACCAGCAGCATCGCCATTATTCCGTGGAATGTGTACATGTTCTACGGTGACAACAGATTGCTGAAAAAAAACTACGAGAGCATAAAAAAATATGTTGACTATGTTGAAGGGATCAGTCGCGATGGACTGACAGACTGGGGACTGGGCGACTGGATACCTATAAAATCTGAGTCGGACAAGCAACTAACTTCATCAATCTATTTTTATACCGATGCGCGAATACTTGCAGACGCGGCAAAACTATTTCAGCGTGAAGAAGATTACAGGAAGTATTCAGCGCTGGCTTTGAAAATAAAGAATGCCATTAACGCGAAGTTTCTGAACCGGCAGACAGGAATTTATGCATCGGGAGTACAGACCGAACTCAGCGCACCATTGTTTTGGGGTATAGTACCTGCAGAAATGAAAACGAAAGTTGCAGCGAAACTGGCAGCAAGAGTATCAGCAGATGGTGGGCTGGACGTTGGTTTGCTGGGAACGAAGACAATCCTGAACGCGTTGAGTGAAAATGGTTATGCAGACATTGCTTACAAACTGGCATCGGCAGACAGTTTTCCATCCTGGGGCTACTGGATAAAAAATGGCGCGACCACACTCTACGAAAACTGGAAGATTACGGGCAACAATGATCTTTCCATGAATCATATCATGTTTGGAGAAATTGGGGCATGGTATTACAAGGCATTGGGCGGTATAAAACCTGATAGTCTGAATCCCGGGTTCAGGAACGTCTTGCTGAATCCTCATTTCGTACCGGGACTGGATAGTTTTGCGGCCACACACAATGGTCCCTATGGCGACATCGTTTCTTCGTGGAACCGGCGCCCGGATGGAAGTGTAGAATACAGGTGTACGATACCGTTAGGATCAACAGCAGAACTAAAGTTAGAAAGAGAGAAGCCGGTAAAGAAACTGAAAGCAGGGAGTTATGCATTTGTCATTTCGACTCCCATCGCGAAGCGATGAGGGTGGAGAAATCCCCAGCCGGTGCTCCCGACTCCGGTCGGCTGGGGACCCCTCGACTGCGCTCGGGGTGACAGCCGGTCATTTCGACTCCCATCGCGAAGCGATGAGGGTGGAGAAATCCCCAGCTATTACTCCCGACTCCGGTCGGCTGGGGACCCCTCGGCTGCGCTCGGGGTGACTGACACCCTACGTGCCGATTGACCACCATTCCTCAAAACCCGGAACATCATCAAAATAAACAACCTGGCCGATCATCGGAGATAATACCTCCATAC
>JACMLD010000524.1 GCA_014379785.1 Chitinophagaceae bacterium | reverse complement strand
CGGTGACCTGCCCGGTATATTTTATACATGGACTGAAAGATTCATGGGTACCGCCGGGAAACGTGGCATATGCAACCTCTCTGCTTACAAATGCATCGAAAATTGACTCGTTGATGATGCCGGGAGCCAATCACTTTATTCCGTGGACCAAATACAAAGAAATAAAAAACGTATTGCTCAGGCTGTACTGAGAAGGCTATTTTTCCAGCAGCATAAAACTGTGCTGATTTCCCTTGTAAGTATTATAGATGAAAATAGAGGAGATGGGGGTGTTGCTAGTGGATGAAGATGTCCTCAGCATATGCATGGGAATTTCCTGCGTTCTCAATATTTCACATGCTGCCCAAGCCCCAAAGGAAGATGCCGTGGGGTATTCGCCACACATTTGTTTAAAAGACAAAACAGGAGTATTTGCAGCCAATGATCCGGTGCAGGCCTCATAATATTTTTGCATTCTGCGATCTCCGTTTTCACCACTCATGAATAAATCAGGAGACTTGCCGGAAGGCAGATGTTTCGCAAGAAACTTAGTCAATGCCTCTTTCACCACGCCGGCCGAATCAGTCTGGAAAAAATGTATATCCGTCAGCCGGCATATCGATCCTTGTTTTTCATTTCCCGCCAGAAACATCGCTGCTCCCTCTCCTGCAATACTGCCGTCGCTTTCGTTTTCAAAAAGATTCAGATTGGAACTATCTTCAGACTTATACCAGCCGCCCAGCCACTCGATCCTGAAATTGTAGGCAGAGATTTCATCAACAGCGCCGACAAGATATTTCGCATTTTTATTTTCAGCCAATAACATGTCAACATCCATCAGGGCGTTTTCAAAAGACAGTCCACGATTAGAGTGCGTAATATTGTATCCCTTGTTTGACTGCATCAGGCCAAGCTGTCCGGCAATAGCATTCGGCGTGCTTTGCACAAAATTTGTAGGTGTGAGCTTGCCCTCATCATATTCGATGATCTGATTCAGAAATTTTATACAATCTTCCATTCCGCCATTGGCGGTGCCGATGATAATGCCCTGGGTCTCCTGTTTGTCAGCAATGAGCGGAAGTGCTGCACCGATCCCGATTCTAACGGCCTTGCCCATGCGTCTTAAAATGCCAGGCGGAATACCGCTGTAAACAGGTTCTTGCGCCATCAGCTTGTTGCCGGCAGAAGCAACCAGCTCAGAGAGTGCCGGACTCCCGTAACTCGACTGTGGTGATATGCAGGATGTTTTATAGATATAGAACATGATCAGACTTTGGAAAGGATAAGTGAAGTACAGTTGCCGCCAAATCCAAATGAGTTTGACATCACATGACTGATTCTTTTTTTCTCAAATTTTTTTGCAGGCACAAGACCGGTGTCTGCAATTGCATGCTCAAAGTTTACCGCCGGATATATCTCATCATTTACAAGGCTGAATATGCTGAAAACTGCTTCAATGGCACCCGCTGCGCCGAGCGTATGACCGGTATATGCTTTGGTAGAAACAAAAGGAGGAGGAGTGGTGAACAAATTTATCATGGCTCTGCTTTCTACCAGATCATTGTTTTCTGTCCCGGTACCATGCGCATTGATAAAATCAATCTGTGATGTTTCAAGTCCCGCAGTTCTCAGTGCACCCTGCATGGATAAAAATGGTCCGTCTCCATTGTCGGACAGTGAAGAAGGGTGAAATGCATCATTCGTATTAGAATAGCCGGTTAGTTCGGCGTAGCAGTTTTTATCTTTCACATCCTCTTCTGCCTCCAGTACAAGAAACGCTGCACCTTCTCCCAGATTCAATCCACGGCGTGCCTCATCAAAAGGCTGGCATGGCGCATCTGACAATATCAGTAGCGAATTGAATCCGTTGATGGTAAATTTGGCCAGGCTGTCCGTGCCACCCACGATGGCTCGTTTTGCCTTGCCTTGTTTGATGAGTCTTGCGCCATACATAATGGCGTTTGCAGAAGATGAACATGCGGTATTGATGCTGTTGATGACTCCGCCGATCGAAAACCGTTTCTGCAGATACATCACCGGCGAAGCGCAATCGTAGGAAGATAAATAAGGAGAGCCCACTTCGCGGCTGGTGGAGTCAAGGAAAAGTTCATCGGTGAGACACATTCCCCCCACCGTACTGGCTCCAATGAGCGCAGTGTTGGGATCAGAGAGCTGTGCGGGCGTCAGTCTGCTATTGTTAACTGCCTCATTAAAAGCATGGAGTGCGAGCAGGTCGGTCCTTGTAACACCGGACTCACGTGCATCCATTTTTTTTATCAGGTCGTCCGTAGAAATTTTGACCTCTCCAAAGGGCATTATGGAAGCATATCGGGAAGACAGCATTTCAAGCGATGAGATTCCTGATTTACCACTGGACAGCGAGCTCCGGTTTTGCTGCGCATTGTTGCCCAATGCGCTGATAATACCAATGCCGGTAACAAAAATCCTCAATTAGTATAGTTTACTTCGTGCGGTTTTTTTCAATATAGTCGACCATGGTGTTTATATCTACCAATACTTTGCGACCTTCTTTCGGGTCCTTGATATCAATTCCATATTCTCTTCCAAGTAAAACAATCAATTCAATGGAATCAATAGAATCAAGGCCAAGACCTTCTCCAAACAGAGGTTCGTCGTCTTTTATATCCTCTGGTTTGATAGTCGTGAGATTAAGGAACTCCACTATCTGTTTCTTAAGCTGCGATTTTAATTCTGCTGTTTCCATATTGTAATTTCTAAATCAGTTCTTTTCTTTTCAATCCAATAAGGGCAATCAATTGAATAACCAAAGTGATGACCAATAAAGGTATAATATTCATCAAAACATCTTTAAACTTTCCTCCTTCAAGAAATAGGCCGTAATATGCTTCGAGGCACCAGTGCAGAGGCGAAAGTTTCATAATTACCTTAAACGAATCAGGCATTGCAAAGGCCGGCACCAGCAAGCCCCCTATGGCGGCGAGGATGACAATAGAGACTGCGCCGAATCCATTGGCCTGCTCCTGTGTCTGGGCGTAGACACCAATGCAAATTGCGTAGCTGACTGCGCACCAGCCGCAAATTACCGATACCAGTAATAAGCCGGTAAAATCGGAAGGGATATTTAAGGGGGGCAGGCCGAAAAACGGGAACAACCACGCTCCTATAGAAAAAATAACTGCCGTCTGAAGGAGCGTAACAAACAGGTAAGTGATCTGTTTGGAAAATATCGCCACCAGGTAATTGGTTGGCAATGTTTTTAAGCGCACAAAACTGCCACTGAGTTTCTCCCTGACAACGCTGCTGCCAAGCGAGATAACTACAAAAAACATGGCGAAAATTGTCCACGCCGGAATATTATGCTGGGTAGAATTCGGGATTTTCCGGCTTCCGTCACGCGATACCGGCACTTCGTTGATGGAGACCTGGTTGGTGACGATCTGATTTTCGACGGAATCGGGAATTTCCTTTTCGTTCAGCGAAAAATATAAGTTCCTGACCACCTGCTTGGTTTCGACAATCTGCAGTGCGCTGCGCAGCGCTCCCTGAATAGACTGACGAAAAGAGACTTGCAGTACAGGATGATAAAACAGCGTGATCGGCTCCACCTTTGTATTTGCGTCTGCAGCAGAAGAAGAGGAGACCCCAAAATCATTCAGCGCGCGCGAGGAAACGTCTTTTGCGCGCTGGTTTAACCTGGCGCTGAAGTCGGACGGGATTACAACCGCGACCAGCGCATCCTTTGCATGCATGCGGTCCGATATATGACGATTGCTGATGTCTGAAGAAACTTCTCTCAGTTCAAACATGCCAATTTTTGTAATCGCTTCTACCAGATTTTTTCCGGCTGTGCCTGTGTCACGGTTACAAACCATGAGCGGCACCTTGTTGTCGTTGACCAGTTCGAACGTACTGTTCTGAATGGCGGTGATCACGATCGCCAGCACCACGGGCATCAGAAACATCAGCGTGAGGCCCACTTTATCGCGTGTAAGAATCCGGAGATCTTTTAATATGGTGGCGAAGAGCTTATACATCAGAATCTCGGTAAGCTTTGCCGGTCAGGTTTAAGAATAATCCCTCCAACCCTTCTTCGCTGTGCTGTGTAAGAAGTGATGACAGTTGATCGTGTGCGATGATCTCACCCTCATCTATAAGCGCAATTTTGTTGCAGAGATCTTCTGCTTCCGCGAGCTGGTGCGATGTATAAATGAGGGTGGTCCCGTTTGAATTTAGATGCTTTCGATAACCAATGATGGCGTGTCTCGTTTGCACATCTACACCGACGGTAGGCTCATCGAGAAAAAGAACGCGTGGCTTATGAATCACACCGATGGCGAGGTTGACTCTTCTTTTCATTCCACCTGAAAATTTTTCCACCGGTTTGTTGTATACGTCAGACAGACCGAGGATTTCCAGCAGGTCGGTTGTTCTTGATTTGATGGTTTTTGCCGGTAGTCCTGCCCACGCGCCAAAAAATTCCAGATTTTCGACCGGCGACAGTTCATGGTAAAACGAAAAATCCTGCGGCACGAAACCGAAAAGCCGGCGAACCTCTTTTTTATGTTGTTTTATATCGTTGCCAAGTATCCTGATAGATCCGGAGCTATTGCTGAGCAGTCCGGTCATGAGGTGCATGAGCGTTGTCTTGCCTGCACCGTTTGGTCCAAAAAGCCCGAATCTTTCGCCTTCGGCGATGTCCAGGTTGAGATTGGAAAATGTTTTTGTGGACTGTCCCTGGTAGGCAAAGTTCAGCTTCTCTATGCTTACTGCCGGGATCGTCATGTAGTGAGTTTGAGTTTCGAGAGCTCTGTAAAGGCATTTTTTTCAAGCTCCGAAATTTCGATCAGATAGTCAGACATGGTATTGAAATCCTGCTGCGAGCTGAGTCTTCCTTTATAAATGCCTGAAGCCTGCACGGCGGCTGTGCGCCACAGATCACCGGAGGCAGTAAATTGTTTTGAGATATCCAGCAGTCGGTCATCCGGAATATAGCCATGCGCCTGTTGCAGAAAGGCGCCATAGATAAATCGAAATCCGCCGCCGCCTGTTCCAATCTCTTCCTGCATTCTCACCAGCTGCGCGAGGTATGCTCCTGCTTTGGGCAGTCCGAGTTTGTCGCGCCATTTTCTGATCTTTCCAGCGGTGTATTTGATTCCTTTTACTCCCGCAATATTGCCCGGTATCCGAAGCATATCCCTCACGTTTCTTTTTATTCCAGTCCTGATTGCATGCCTTACCTGTTCATCGGTAACCGGCCTGTGTTCTTTGGGATAGTACAGCTGACCGCGGGGTGCAAGTGCACCTTTTGCAAATCGCACACGTTCCAGTTCGTAACTGCTGAGAGTGGTCACGGTTTCCATTACAGGATCACTGATGAGAAAATTGTCGTCTTCTTTGCCATAAACAATCAGGTTGTGGGCGTTGAAGTGAAAACGATATTCTTTCGGGAAATAAGTCAGGTAGTACACTCCGACCTGGCAACCGACCGGCTGTCCGTTGCGCAGGCATTGTTCAAGAAAATTGTTTGCCGCTTCTCGTGAGCTGAATTTTTTTCTGATAACGGGTATATTGAGCGACTCGCAGGTTCTTTTGAAGATCAGGCCAGGACGGGTGCGGAATGCAATCGCGGGACCATTATTGATTTTGAGAAAAGGGATATATATAAAAAACAATCCTGAACCGATGCCAAAGGCAAGTGGTTCTGTCATTTTATCGATTCCGATGGTGCGAAGCAGGTTTGTGGTGACGCCATTTTCGCAATGCGCAGCCTGAAGATGCTCAAAATTAACCTTCATTTACTTTCATGGTTTTTAGTTCATCCAGAGTTACTTCAAACGTGCTGGCATATTTCTGCAGTTTGCTTTCGGATAATTTTTCAAATACAGAAGGTCTCATGTGACGCTTGATCTGCCATTTCCAGAAGCCGGTATAAGCTGCGAGGATATTCATGTCCATCAGTCGCAGTTCCATAAAAAAAAGCAGGGGACTTGATTCTTTGCTCAATACTTTTTGCCGCGCACCTTCCACTCTTGCTTCGATGTCCTTCCAGGCAACACCCAATGCCGTGGCTTTTACATCCCAGCCGCTGCTCAGCTCGGTCACATAGTTGCCATCTTTGTCGACCGCATAACATACTTCTTTTGTAAGTTTTGCGAGCGCCCCGGGGTCCTGCGGAATTTCGTCTTTTTTCATGAGCGGCGTTTTAAAATTCAGTCTATACAACTGTCAGAAGACAATACATATATGAGAATCTCGAACTTTCAGGAACGAGCAAAAGAATTTTTTCTCCCTTCTTCAGTTTTCCGCTATTGAAAAGTTCATCTACCATCAGATAGATGGAGCCTGCACCGACATTGCCGATTTGGCTGAGGTTGACAAACCATTTTTCAGGAGCAATGGGGTTGCCGTTTTTTTCAAGTTGTGCAGCGATCTTGCTTCGGAAAAATTCACTTGATATATGAGGAAGGAAATAATCTATTTCTGAGGACTTGAGTCCTTGTTTTTCGAAAAGTTTTTGCAGCTTGATGCCACCAAGCGGCACGATATTGTCACCGAGCAGTTTCACATCCTGTTTGATGCTGAGGATTGATTTTTCAACCATTTCCTCCGGGGTGAAATCCATATAGCTTTTCAGTGTGCCATCGGCCTGCTTTTCGCTTCCCATATACATGCACGCTTCCATTTCATTGGCATATGAGACCCCTTCCAGTGCATCAACGCGAAGGCTGACACCATTTTCATTGGGGGTATCTGTCAGAAGAAATGCTGCAGCGCCGTCGGAAAGCATCCACCTCAAAAAATCTTTTTCAAAACTGATATATGGGTTTTGCTCCAGCTCTGTCAGTTTTGCCACTTCGTCTTCGAAAAGGTCAGATACCAGCAGTCTCGACATTCTTTCAGAACCGGAGGTAACTGCTGTTTTTGCATCGCCTGTGCGGACCGCCATCCATGCATATTTAAATGCATGCATGCCTGCACAGCAAACACCCGAGGGGGATACCACTTCTATTGGACCTGTTTGGGGCAACCATCCGTGAACCATAACGCCATGCGATGGCATCATCTGGTCGGGAGATGAGGTGCCGCAGCTGAGCAAATCAATTGTTTTGATTTCTTCCGGATTTTCGAAAAGACCTTTAACAGCATTGGCTGTCATTTGAGCATTTGTATGAGTAGCCGTGCCACCTTTTGCCAATGCATAGAACCTTCTTTTGATCCCATTATTTCTCAGCACGATCTTTTTTGATTTCGAAGGCTGATTATTGATCATGCCGAGATATGATTCCATTTCGTCGTTGGAAACGGGTTCATTGGGTAGAAAATTCGCTGTTTTTGTAATGTATACCTGCTTAAAAGACATCGAATGATAATGATTAATTCAATTCTAAATAATATTGTTTCTTTCTGTTAATACTTCTGGTTAAGAAAGGTTTGAATAGTATGTTATTCACCGCAAGGATAATGGGTGCAATGATAAAGAGCGCAATCAACAGATAATATTTAAAACCAACAAGCCATCCTTTTCTGTTTTTCTTTTTATTGATAATATTTGCCCAGATCGAAAACAATTTTGGTGCGCGGCCTTCAATAAACATCAGATCGGACTTTACCTCTACGGCTTTGCTGGCAATAAGTGCGGTCTGCAGTGAGTCGAGCGTGCCGGCTGCAAGGTGGTCGGCTGTTATTTTACCGAATACGGAAGCGTGCTGAATGTCTTTGTCGGCAACTCCCGGCAGCGGGAAAATGCCCCATTTCCGATCTTTTTTGCCGTTGAGCATCCAGTAAAGTATGGTAAAAGCGCTGATAATATTGCCGTTCCGATCTACGAGGGCGACGTTCCCCACCAGCTTTGCTCCCGCCTCCCGCAAGGTTTTCTTTATTTTCTCCTGGGCATTCAGCCACATGTTTCTGGCGCCAATAACGGTTACGACAGGAGTGTTTGCGATAATTTTCCTAAAACCGGAATCCTGCAGTAGCGAGCTGGATGGTATCGAAGGATTGAGAAACCAGGGCTGATATCCTAAAATGACCAGGTCATAGGAAGTTTCATTCAATTGAAAGGGTGCTAAAGGCGCCGGTTTTCCCAAAACGCTTTCGGGCATCGCATCAAAAAAACTTTCTGAAGACCAGGGGAATCCGAACTCCTTCGCCGGATGAATCACCACTTTTTCTACAGCCATACCCGCTTCGCGGAATGGGGCCATAAAATTGTCGATGATCTCGCCAAGTTGGCCAGTCTGGGTATAATATATGGCCAGCACTTTCTTACTCATAGCTAAAGGTCGGCAGGGGTTAATATTTTGGAAATCCGGCTGTAGTTTTCAACAGCTTCTTTCACTACGGGCGACAAGGTGTTAAAGAACTTTTTGATGACTTCTTTGTCTGTTTTGAAATCTTTGTTGTATCCGAGGATATCGGGTGCATTTTCCTGAATCATCAGGCGAATAAAACGATATTCGACGTTTTCAGGGAATTTTTTTATCAGTGGTTCCAGTTTGTTTCTGCCGGATTTAAAAAGGCGGAGTTTTTCTCCGGGCTTACTGACTTTTCCGGCCTTTTTCATCAGGAGGCCCCCTTCAAAAGCGGATTTATCTGTCAGCCCTGACTTCTGGGTCAACTCTAACTGATTTTCGATATCTTCCAGAGTTCCTTTCTCCATCGCCTTGTAAAACAATGCTTTATCAAAGCGGGTCGACTTATCCTGCGGGTATGCGGCAATAGCTGCAAACATCACCAAAACCGTAAAAACACTTCTTAACATCATGCCTTCTCCGTTAAAATCTCAAATATAGAAAGAATACAGGTTGGAGATGCAAATTTAGCCTTTTCGGTTGGCGGACAATTTGTAATTTGGCGTCAATAAAAACCCTGAACATGGCAATATTTAAGTCTGGCAATCCAGCGCTAAGCGAAAAATCTTTTGAGAAAACCCTGATTATTGATAGCAACAGTGAGGTGATGACGGAAAGAGGCACTCTTAATAAGTTTATTCTGATGGCTCTTTTATTAATGGGTACAGCCTCTATAACCTGGTCTGCGTATTATCAGGGAAAAGATGTTATGCCCTGGATCATCGGGGGAGCCATTGGCGGAATCATTATAGCCATCATCCTTGTATTCAAAAAACAATGGGGTTCCGTGCTGGCACCATTGTATGCCCTTTGCGAAGGAGCTTTCGTCGGTGGAATATCCGCGTATTATAGTTTCGCATTTGAAACCATTGCTCCCGGAATCGTAATGCAGGCAGTCGCCCTGACTTTCGGTGCCGTGATAGCCATGTTTGCGCTCTACCGCTTTGGAGTCATAAAAGCCACTGAAAAATTCAAGTCCGTCATTTTTATAGCAACAGCCGCAATCGGAATCTTTTATCTCATTGCATTTTTTCTTCGCATGGGCGGAGTACAGATGGCATTTCTGCACGAAGGCAGCATGCTGGGCATTGGATTCTCGGTTTTTGTTGTAGCCATCGCAGCGCTCAATCTCATACTTGACTTCGATATGATTGAAAAGGGGGCAGCCATGGGCGCACCCAAATACATGGAATGGTACGGCGCGTTCGGACTCATGGTTACCATTGTATGGCTCTACATCGAAATCCTCAGACTGTTGGGTAAGCTTAACAGCCGGGACTAACTTTTTTTAAGACTTCCTTTTTTTATTTCGTCTACGACCGACGGGTCAAGCAGTGTGCTGGTATCGCCCACATTTTCAAGATCGCCTTCGGCAATCTTGCGAAGGATACGCCGCATGATTTTGCCGCTGCGTGTTTTGGGCAAGCCAGCCACAAACTGTATGCGATCCGGTTTGGCGATCGCACCTATGATGCGACTGACCGTTGCCGTTATGTCTTTCGCCATGAGTTCGGGATCGGTATTCGTGCCGGAGAAAATGACGTAAGCATAGATTCCCTGTCCTTTGATGTCGTGGGGATAACCGACCACTGCGCTTTCGACAACTCCCGTATGCATGTTGATTGCGTTCTCCACCTCTGCAGTACCAATTCGGTGGCCGCTTACATTCAGCACATCGTCTACTCTTCCCGTGATGCGGTAGTTGCCGTTTTCATCGCGCATGGCGCCATCTCCGGTGAAATATAAATTTTCGTAGGTGGCGAAGTAATTCACTCTGCATCTCTCATGATCCCCATAGGTGGTTCTGATGATCCCCGGCCATGGGGCTTTGATACAAAGATTTCCGGAGACATTGTTTCCATGCACTTCCTTGCCATTTTCATCAACGAGGATCGGCTGCACTCCCGGCATCGGCAGTGTGGCATACCCGGGTTTGGATGGTGTCACACCAGCCATATTTGATATCAGAACGCCAGCCGTTTCGGTCTGCCACCAGGTGTCCACAATGGGGCATTTGTCTTTGCCGATATGATGAGAATACCAATGCCATGCTTCTTCGTTGATTGGCTCGCCGACCGTGCCGAGTACTTTCAGTGAAGAGAGATCTTTTCCTTCAAGAGGTGCGGTGCCAAAACCCATCAGGCTTCTGATGGCCGTAGGCGCGGTATAAAGTATATCGACTTTGTATTTGTCTATGATGTCCCAGAACCTGCCGGCGTCCGGATAAGTAGGAATGCCTTCAAACATAACTGATGTGGCCCCGGCACTCAGCGGTCCGTAAACAATGTATGAATGTCCTGTAATCCAGCCGATGTCTGCGGTACAGAAATGGACCTGGCCGTTTTCAAACTGAAATACATTTTTGAATGTGTAGTTCGTCCAAACCATATATCCGGCGCAGGTATGCACCACTCCTTTGGGTTTGCCGGTGGAACCTGAAGTATAAAGAATGAACAGCATGTCTTCCGCATCCATTTCTTCTGCCTTACACAGTGGTTCATCAGAACCGCTCACTTTTGCCATTTCTTCTTCCCACCATACATCGCGGCCCTTGATCATGCTTACCGGGGTGCGCGTTCTGGTAAAGACGATCACCGTTTTTACAAACGGACATGATACAAGTGCATCATCAATAACAGATTTTAAAGGAATGTCTTTTGCACCACGAAAAGCACCATCGCAGGTTATTACAAATTCAGCCTTGGCATCCTGCAGTCTGTCGGCAATACTTTGAGCGCTGAACCCACCGAAGACAACTGAATGGATAGCTCCGATCCTCGCACATGCCAGTGTGGCAATTGCCAGTTCGGGAACCATCCCCATATAAATACATATCCGATCACCTTTTTTAACGCCGTTGTTTTTCAATACCGCCGCAAAAAGACAAACCTGCTTGTGCAGTTCGCGATATGTTAGTGTTTTTCCTTTTTCTGCCGGGTTATTCGGCTCCCAAATGATCGCCGGTTTATCACCCAGCGTTTCCAGATGCCTGTCGAGGCAGTTTTCTGTGATATTGAGCCTTGCGCCGCTGAACCACTTTATCTCCGGCTTTTTAAAATTCCACTCCAGAACCCTGTCCCATTTTCTTTTCCAGACAAACTGTGAAGCTATTTCTCCCCAGAAACCCTCCGGATCTTCGACACTTTTCTTGTAGGCATTCTGGTAATCAGCTAACGAACGTATGTGATACATTGTCTTAATGTTATATGGTAAAGATAATAACCAAAGTTTCTTATTTTTGCGTTTCTCCGAGAGAAGTGTTTTACCGGTTTATGAAAACTTACAAAAAACGATAT
>JACMLD010000523.1 GCA_014379785.1 Chitinophagaceae bacterium | reverse complement strand
AATCTTCGCTCTGAGTGATGGGTACCGTATTGTCGGCCCCTCCGTGAAAAATAATCGTCGGAGGAGATTGTTTGCTTATATGAAAAATTGGACTTGCACCACGATATGCGTCCGCATTGTTTTCTGGTGTGCCACCGAGAAAAAGATTCAGCATCAGACGTACAGGAGGGTAGGGTGCATTGGTAAAAATATATCCCAGGTCGGTAGGACCGAAAAGATCCACCACCGCTTTCACAGAATTGTCTTCGTTGTATTTATATGCCTGCAACAGTGCAAGGTGTGCGCCCGAACTGGCACCCATCATTACGATGGCCGCTGGATTGAAAAGATATTCACCAGACTTCTCTTTTATAAATCCAATTGCTTTGTTGATATCTTCGATCTGACTAGGCCATACGTTTTCTCCCTGGTAGGTCGCCAGACGGTGATTGAGATTAAAAACGGCATACCCGGGAAGTCTTTTTCTGATTTCGGCCACTACATCGTTGAAAGAAGATTTGTCGCCATTCATCCAGGCACCGCCATGTATCAGTACGATGGCGGGAGTGGAAGCACCGCGGTTTGCCGGCAGGTATACATCCATTTTTTGTGCTGCCAGTTCTCCGTAGGCAACATTTTTATAGGTTACTTCACGGTTGTAAACGGTGGTATTGCCTTTCACTGCAAGACCCGCTTGCGCAAAAAATGCCGCCATTAAAACTATTTTTACGGAAATCATATGGTTGTTTTTGAAGAAGACCGTTTCTTAGACGACAATATAACAAGCAAAAGCCTTAAAGGGTTGTGAAAGTGGGAGCTGTTAATCTTGGCTTGGCATGCCATTTTTCCAGCATAGCTGTCAATTCTTCCAGCTTCAGAGGCTTGCTGAGGTAATCATTCATTCCTGCCGTCAGGCAGGTCTCCATGTCGCCCTGCATTGCGTTGGCTGTCAGGGCAATGATAAATGGCTGGGATATGTCTTTACTCCTGATTGCGCGGGTTGCTTCCAGGCCATCCATTTCCGGCATCTGAACATCCATGAGTATGAGGTCAAAAAGTTGTTCGGAGAAAGCATTGACTGCTTCCAGCCCATTGTCGCGTATCTCGGGCTGGTACCCCAGTTTTTCAAGAATATGGGTAATCAGTTTCTGGTTTATGAGATTGTCTTCCGCCACCAGAATTTTAAATGGATGTTCTTTTGCAAACTCGGCAGGGAGTTTTTCTTTTATTTTTTCCGGCTTGATTTCGGTTTCTGCATGGGTGCGCAGTGCCGCAATGATATTTTTGCAAAGAGTATTTTGTTTCGTAGGCTTGGTAAGAATTGATCTGAAAAGGCCGGGATACTTTTTATGGCATTCGTCGCCGACCGAGCTGAGAAGGATCAGTGGCAGCTGCGGGTATCGCTTTTGTATTTCTGTTGCCAGGGTCAAACCATCCATTTCGGGCATTTGCATATCGGTAATTACCAAATCGATTGCATGATTTTCCTGAAGAATGGCCAGTGCCTCTTCTCCTGAACTTGCCATAACACCTTGTAATTTCCAGAGGTCGAGCTGATTCTTTAAAATATTTCTGTTTGTGTAATTGTCGTCAACTACCAGTATTCTGCGATCTTCCAGTCCCACGAGATTTGAAACAATGTTTATTCGTGCAGGAAGAATACTGGCCTCGGTCTGAATGGTAAAGCTAAAAGTAGAGCCATGACCGACCCGACTTTCCACGGTTACTTTTCCGCCCATGAGTGCAACCAGTTTTTCCGTGATTGCTAGGCCAAGACCGGTCCCGCCATATTTTCTGGTGGTAGATGAATCTACCTGGGAGAAAGATTTGAACAGTCGTCCGATCTTGTCAGCAGGAATTCCGATTCCTGTATCACGAATCTCAAAGCCAAGTTCTATTCTGCCGTTCTGTTGTTTTTTTAACAGATGCACACCCAGAAAAATCTCTCCCTGCGATGTGAATTTTACAGCATTGCTCACAAGATTTATCAGTATCTGCCGAAGGCGCAGCGGGTCACCAATAATTTGTGCAGGAACATTGTTATCAATTTCATATACCAGGTCGAGTCCGGTTTGTGCAGCTTTACCGGCAAAAACATCGAGTACATCTTCGAGGCAATTTCTCAGGTCGAAATCCTGATGTTCGAGTTCCATTTTACCGGACTCGATTTTGGAAAAATCCAGAATATCGTTGATGACTGTCAGGAGGCTGTCGCCACAGGTGCGTATTGTCTCCGTAAACTCTCTTTGCTGTTCGTTTAGCTGCGTCTCCGCCAGCAGGGATGCCATTCCTATCACACCATTCATGGGTGTTCTGATCTCGTGACTCATGGTAGCGAGGAAAATGCTTTTTGCCTTGTTTGCATGTTCCGCTTCCTGTCTTGCTTTTTTCTCGTCCTGGCTCGCTTTTTCAAGGAGTTCGGTACGTTCGGCCACCTGCTCTTCCAGTTTTTTCTTCTGACTTTCGACGACCTTTACTCTGAAGCGAAAGGTCATGACAATCGCAGCAATCAGCAACACACTTATGCTGATCCTAAACCACCAGGTCATATAAAACGGTGGCTTGATATATATATTCAGCGATATTGTTTGTGCGGACCATTCACCATTGTTATTCAAACCTTTCACATACAGCGTGTAGGCTCCCGGGTCGAGGTTTGTATAGGTTGCGGATCTTCTCGTGTCTACGTTGTTCCAGTTCGCATCAAAACCTTCGAGTTTGTAAGAATATTTTTTCTTTTCGTAGGTGGTAAAATTGAGTGAGGCGAACTCGAATAAGATGGCATCATGCGAGTAGGGGAGTCTTATTTCCCGCGCTTCGCTGATATCAACTTTCAACGGGGATGGGTCGTCTTCATTTGTTGCAACTTTTACCGGTCCGTTAAACATATTGAATGCGGTGAAGACCAATGGTGGCTCGTAGTTTACATCACGAACGCGATCAGGAAAAAATGTATTGAATCCATTGATACCACCGAAATACATCATGCCGGTGCGGGATTTGCAAAATGCCAGATCCTTGAATTCGTACGACTGCAACCCGTCTGCGACAATATAATTTTTGATTTCCTTTGTCTTTGGATCCATTTTCGAGATACCCTTGTTTGAGCTGATCCACAGGATCCCGGCATCATCTTGGAGGATACCGAAGATTACATTGTTTGGAAGTCCGTTTGCGGTTGAATAGGTCGTGAACTGATTTGTTTTTCTGTCGAGGTGATTCAATCCGTAGATGGTACTGATCCAGAGGTTGCCCAATTTGTCTTCGTGTATGGCGCCGGTGCTGTTGTTGCTCAGGCTGTTTTTCCTGTTGTCATGGGTAAGATGCCTGAAAGTCCTGAGATCTGTTGACAAAATATCGAGGCCACCGCCGTAGGTACTGATCAGCAATTCACCGTTTTTATCTTCCAGAATGCCATGGATGCTGTTGTTGCTGATGCCGTTGGTAATGTTTTTGTCGTACCCGTAGTGGATGAATTTGTTTTTCTTTTCGTTGTAAAGATGCAGGCCGCCTCCATGGGTACCGATCCACATGCGGTCTTTTTTGTCTTTATAAACAACCCATGCATTGTTGCTGGCGAGTGCATTTGAGTCGGCAGGATTTGCTTTGAAATGCCGGAACCTGTTTGTTTTTGGGTCGAGCACACTTACGCCGTCGCCCCATGTGCCTGCCCAGATATTGCCATGCCTGTCTTCTGATACGTTGAGTACAAAGTTTCCGCAGATGCTGTTGGAGTTTAGCTCATCATGCTTGTAGTGTGTGAATTCGCTGGTAACGGGATTGAAACGATTCAATCCGCCGCCATCTGTTCCAATCCATATCATGCCTGCATGGTCTTCAAAAATGCTGAGCACGTTGTTGTCACTGAGGCTGTTTTTTGCAGAAGTGTGTTTGTAGTGTGTGAATTTGTTGCCGTCGAGATTTACATAGTTGATACCGCCGGTAAATGTTCCCACCCACATATTTCCTTTTCTGTCGCGATATATAGAGTGCAGTGAGTTGTTGAGCAGACTGTGCGTATCGAAATCGTCGTGTTTATAGATGGTGTATTCACCCGTGCGGTGATCGAGAATATTCAATCCGCCATTTTCAGTACCCACCCAAAGGTTTCCATCGATGTCTTCACCAAGGGAGTAAACATTGTCGTTGCTGAGGCTGTTGGGGTTGTTTGGGTTATGAATGAAATGAGAGAATTTGTTACTTTGCTGGTCGAACAGATTTAGACCACCGCCAACCGTTCCAATCCAGAGTCGTCTGTTTTTGTCTTCAAAGATTACGTGGATTTGGTCGTTTGATATTGAACCTGGCAGTGGTGAATGACGGTAGTTCGTAAATTTGCCGGTTTTGCGATCGAGTAGATTTAGACCTTTTTCCGTCCCTACCCATAGATTTTTGTAGCTGTCTTCAAAGACATCCGACACTGAAAAGTCGGAAATATTGCCGGTCTGACCGGGCTCACCGCTAAATCGTACAAAGCTGTTAGATTTTTCGTCGTAGTAATTGAGACCTCTGTCTGCGGTACCTACCCAGAGTTTTTCCTCGCTATCGATAAATATTGAAATGATAAGGTCGCTCGACAGGCTTTTTGTGTTGTCCGGATCGTGACGGTAATGGGTGAATTTGTCTTTGGTGCGATCGTATTTGTTGAGACCGCCGCCCCAGGTGCCCACCCAGATATTTCCTTTTTTGTCTTCTGCTATATCTGCTATGAAGTCATTTGTAAGGGTGTATTTATCAATCGGTGAGTTGCGGTAAACACTGAATTTATATCCATCGTATTTATTTAATCCGTCGCGCGTACCGAACCACATAAATCCACGACTGTCCTGCAGGATGCATTTTACGTTGCTTTGGGAGAGACCGTTGGCCGTTGTAAGGTGGGCGAATTTTAGATTTCTGATCTGACCCTGGCATATGGCGGCAGTAAGCAGCAGTAATGAAAGGGTCAGAGTTTTTATCGGCTTCATACGGTCATGCACCACATGATTCTGTGGCTGTCATACTAACGCCATAAGTTGTGTTTAATGATGGCAATGCCGGACAATTGGGCATTGTACGGGTAAACTACTAGTCTTGCTTACTGTTTTAATACTAAAATATTATCAGCCAATGCGTCCGGGGTAAACCTGAAGTGCTTTTTCGAGACAATCCATAGCACCGTTGATGGCATCTGTATTGAGCACATAGGCGAGGCGAACCTCATTTTTTCCAAGTCCGGGTGTACCGTAAAACCCTGTTGCCGGCGCGAGCATGATGGTATGGCCGTTGTGGTCAAAGGATTCCAGCAGCCATTGACAAAATTTGTCGGCATCTTCTATCGGCAATCTGGCCATGGCATAAAATGCTCCGCCGGGATTGGGACAAAAAACACCGGGAATGGCGTTTAGTCTTGTTACGATGGTATCACGGCGTTTTTTATATTCCGCTTTCGTGGTATTGAAATAATCTGCGGGCAAATCAACTGCTGCCTCTCCGAGTATTTGGGCAAAGGATGGGGGACTTAGTCTTGCCTGCGCGAATTTCATAACGGCATCGAGTACCTGCTGGTTGCGGGTTACGAAAGCACCGATTCTTCCTCCGCATGCGCTGTAGCGTTTGCTGATAGTATCCATGAGGACTACATGGTCATCCACGCCGGTCAGGTGCATAGCGCTGACATGTTCACTGGTATAGCAGAATTCGCGGTAGGCCTCATCTGCAAAAAGATAGAGATTGTGTTTCTGCACGATTTTTTTAAGGGTTTCCATTTCCTCGCGGCTGTAGAGGTAACCGGTTGGATTGTTTGGATTGCAGATTACGATTGCTTTTGTTTTGGCGGTGATTGCCTTTTCAAAATCCTGTATCGGGGGCAGGGCAAAACCTGTTTCTATGTTGGAGGTGATGGGTTTTACCACCACGTCTGCTTCCACGGCGAATCCGTTGTAGTTGGCATAAAACGGTTCGGGAATGATTACCTCATCGCCCGCATCGAGGCAGGCCATAAATCCGAACAGGATGGCTTCTGAACCACCGGTGGTGACGATGATCTGGTGGTGGTTGACGTTGATGCCTACGCCGGCGTAGTATTGTACCAGTTTGCGGCGATAGCTTTCATTGCCGGCGCTGTGGCTGTATTCAAGAATGGTAAAATCGGCCTGGCGAACCGCGTCGAGTATTTGCGGTGGCGTTTCGATATCTGGCTGACCAATATTGAGATGAAAAACTTTGATTCCTTTTTTCTTGGCAGCTTCTGCAAACGGGACAAGTTTCCTGATGGGCGAAGGCGGCATTTCCTGTCCGCGATGGCTGATTTTTAACATGGGGCAAAAGTACGCAGTCTAAATAAATTTCCGGCAATTTGGGGCACCGCATCTGCAGGGTAGTTTTCCGTCGTGGTGGGTTTCGCCGTAGTCGCAGGTCAGTTCTTCCCCTTTTTTGATTTTCCTGAGCGTGTAAAATTCCACGCGGTTGTGTGTTACCCGCATATAGGTGTTGGGTCCGCAGGAGTGGTTGATAAAACGGAGATCATTCGGATTGAGGGATGCATTGAGTGCGTGCCCGTTGCCAAATTCTACCATATTGATCACGCCGAGATCCTTTACCAGTCTCCTCGCTTCACGGAGGGTAATGATGACGCCTCCCAGATCACCGAGTTTTTTTCTGGCGGGAATATTTTCTATGGCATAGGCGCCTTTGCCTGCTATTTTACTTTTTGCGACACGGAGGGGGTAGATGATTTTGTATTCGGGAGTGACTAGTTTTTTTGCCAAGAGATTTATTCGTAAAAAAACCCCGGCGAGTTTATCACCGGGGTTCGTGTTGAAGAGAAATTTATTTACTTCCTGATTTCTTTGTTTTTTTCGCTGCTTCGTATTTTACGTAGTCGTCGGTGGTGAGGACTTCACCTTTGATGCGTATTTCCATTGGAAGCGCTACACCGGCCACTTTCACGGTAATTGTT
>JACMLD010000522.1 GCA_014379785.1 Chitinophagaceae bacterium | reverse complement strand
TATATGCACCTGACCCAGGCTGCTTCCATAGTCATAATAATTTACGTTGATGCCATTCACTCCTGCAATTACAGGCGGAAGGCCGAGCACCGTTCCGGACTCTTTGGGAAATTTAAGGGATGCAACAGGCGGAAGACCCGGTGCTGCTGCTGGCGCGATGGCCTCCGCTTTTTTCACAAAAGAAAATCCATTGATTTTGGCCAATGCGGCGGGATCTGTTGTTTGAATGCAGACCTGGTTCAGCCATTTTGAACTGTTCAGAATAATAACGTTCGGCACTTTTCTGATGCTGTCGAGATATGCGGCCGTGACAGGCAGATCAATAATGTCGATGGGAATTTTATACCGCGTACGTCGTTCTATCGCCCTCGCAGATAAAAAGGTAGCCGGTTTTTTTGTATCGTGAAGATTGTTGTTCTTGTCCTTTAGCTCAATGATGTGGCGGCTGTATTGCGCCGTAGATTTTGTAAAAGAAAATATCAGCAGGCTAAGCCCGAGCGTATAAAAAATCTTCATCGTCCGATTTTAATTGTGTTCTATCATCCTCAGTCTGATGCCGTATCCTTCTTTGTATCCATCGGGATAAGTGCTGTTTCTCGGTTGAAATACCCAATGCACAAAGTCTTTATAGATGAGGCCGATGCCTTTTGCATAGACTTCTTTTGAATAGTTACGTTCGCTGTAGGCATCCGGATTGTTTGGCGTTCCCAGATCTTCGTCGCGCTGGTTTACTGTGATGGTATTTTCGATCACACCGGAGAATACAGGAAACGCGGTGCCCACTTCTTCATAGGTATAATCCCATTCGTCCATATAACGAACGTCCGAGTGTACAGAATAGGTGTCGATATGTGAATTGCCTCTCCACATAAATCCGTCCTTTACCGGTATCATTAACTTCTGAAAGCGAAGATTGTTCTCTACTACTTCGAGTGTTTCTCTTTCCTGAATGACCATATAAGTGGATTGGGGAACCCAGGGTCCAATGCCCAGCGTATCTCTCAGGTATCTGATGACTCTCCAGGCCGGCCTGCCGGTATTGTCTGTAATTGCGGCATCTATTACATCTTTTGCCTGGTAGGAAATGGTGACTTCCTGTTGACCGAATTGCTGGAATTTCAACGAATCCAGTCGGTAAGTGATCGACTTGCCAGGGGCTAGGCTCACGTAATCCTTGAGTTCTTCGCTTGAAAAAAGGTCTTTTTTCTGGGAACATCCCGTGAGAAAAAGGCCAAATGCGATACATGCCAGTGCTGAAATGCTGTTTTTCATAAAAATAGCGTGGTTTTTGGGCTCAGGGCCTCCGGTAAGAACGATAAAAAAGCGCTGGATATTGCCTTAATTGTATTCTAAAACGCTCATCGTTAACTCGAAGCCTGTGTAAGCGCCCTGCGGGTTGCTGCTATTGGGTGACTGGTATTCCACCAGGCTTATTTGCCGGTAGACAAGTCCGATTCCTTTCGCATAGGATTCGCGCCAGACAGTTTTATTGCCGGTTTGAGCAGGGTTCACAACCGGAATATTTGTGCTGTCGGGACTGTCGGTCTCCACGGTGATTGTATTGTCGAAGGTTTTGCCGTTCACCGATAAAGGCGACTCAATAGTCGAATAGATATAGTACCAGGATTCGAGCTGGTTGTGGTCGCCGCTTGAAAATTCGAAAAGATATTCAAAGGGTGCGAGCGGCAGGTAACCGTTTCCCGACCATGGAAACTGATCCTTCACGGGCATTGTCAGTTTTACAAACCGGTTGTTGTTTTCTATCAGCTCGATGGTATTGGTCAGGGGAGTAATGAGATAGGTGGAATGGTCCAGCCAGGCAGCGGCATTATTCGGGTCGCGCCTCTGTCTTTTCATGCGGAAAGAGGGTCTGCCGATATTGTCGGTGAGCTGCTGATCCACCAGGTCGCGGAATACATAGCTATGGGTTTCGCGCACTGAACCGAAATTGGGGAAGAGAACGGAATCAACCTTGTATATAATGTACTTGCCGGGAGTAAGGGGCAGATAATCGTGGATATTAACGGATGAGAAGTCATCCTTTTTGGATGAGCAAGCGGCTGCAACCATCAGGCCCAATGCCAGGATCAGCGAAGCAGGTCTCACATTCATGTTTTTAATTTACGAAAGGAATGGGTCTCTGGATGACACCACCACCGATGACATCGTCTCCTTCATAGAAAACTGCGCTTTGTCCGGGTGCCACACCCTTTGCATCCTCATAAAACTTTACAAGTATCCCGTTTTCGGTTGTGTAAAGATTTGAAAGTGTACCGCGGTCTTTGTAACGAATTTTCGTGACGGCTTCCATCCCGTCGGAAATGCCGTCGTATTTCATCCAGTTCAGTTTTGTCACAGACATTTCCTGCCGGTTGAGATCTTCTTCATCGCCGAGGGTAACTGTATTTGTATCGGGTTCGATGCCGGTTACATAAACCGGTTTTCCAAAGGTGATGTCGAGCCCTTTTCTCTGTCCGATGGTATAAAAAGGATAACCCTTGTGTTTGCCCAGAATTTTTCCGGTTTTGTCGATGAAATTTCCTCCGCTCACCTTTTCTTCCAGGTTGGCTACCTTGTGTTTCAGGAAGCCGCGGTAATCGTTGTCCGGAACAAAGCAGATTTCATAGCTCTCGCTTTTTTTGGCGAGTTCGGGATAACCATAATCCAGCGCCATCTGTCTGATTTCTGTCTTGCGGTAAGGTCCAAGGGGGAGCAGTGTACGGCTGAGCAGATCCTGCTGCAGGCCCCAGAGTACATAGCTCTGATCCTTGGTCTCATCAACTGCCTTACTGATGTGATAGCGACCGTTGTTATGCTGGTGAATTTTGGCGTAGTGTCCCGTAGCGATAAAATCGCAGTTGAGCGCATCGGCTCTTTTCAGGAGCGCTCGCCATTTGATATGTGTATTGCACATGACGCAGGGATTCGGTGTGCGGCCTGCCATGTATTCTTCTACAAAGTTTTCTATTACAAAATCGCCGAACTCTTCCCTGATATCAAGAATGAAATGTGGAAACCCATGTTGCACCGCCGCCATCCTTGCATCGTTGAAACTATCAAGGTTGCAGCAGCCGGTTTCTTTTTTGCCGGGGCCGGCACTTGCATAGTCCCAGGTCTTCATGGTGATGCCTACCACTTCGTATCCAAGATCATTGAGCATGAGCGCCGTAACGGTACTGTCGATACCGCCACTCATAGCCACCATCACTTTCCCTTTTCGGCTCATTATATTATTAAATTTTGAACCTGCAAATATACTAAACTAATCATTTTGCCTATTTTTATTCATAATCACTGCATTATGAGAAAATTAGCATTTGTATTGTTCCTGTGCGCTTTATTTACGACTGTCAGCGGCCAGGATCTTTCTTATTATTTACCGGCGGAGATGACTTATAATCCGTCCATTCCAAAGCCGAAGGATATTATATACCATGAGGTGGGGGAATGGCATGTCACGCACGACAGACTGGTGAATTATATGAAGGCCGTGGCGGCTGCGGCTCCGGATCGGGTGAAGCTTGATCTGATGGGTACCACTTATGAATCCCGGCCACAGGTTTTGCTTTTTTTCAGCTCCAAAAAAAATCTTGATAACCTGGAACAGATCAGGTCGCAGCATATTCAGCTGACAGAATCGGGAAAATCAGCAGGTCTCGATATTGAGAACATGCCAGCCATTGTCTGGATTGGTCATTCTATCCATGGCAATGAACCGAGTGGGGCCAATGCTGCGCTGCTGACGGCCTATCATCTGGCAGCTGCGCAAGGAAAAGATATTGAAGAATTGCTCGATAATGTAGTGGTGATGTTTGACCCATCGTTTAACCCGGACGGTATGCAGCGCTTCTCCACCTGGGTAAATCAGAACCGCAGTAAAAACCTGGTGACGGATCCATCGAGCCGCGAGTTTAATGAGACCTGGCCCGGCGGACGTTTTAATCACTACTGGTTTGATCTCAACCGCGACTGGCTGCCGGCGGTGCACGTAGAGAGCCAGAACCGCCTGAGGTATTTTCAGAAATGGATGCCCAATATTCTTACGGATCACCACGAGCAGGGAAGTAATGCCAGTTTTTTCTTTCAGCCCGGTGTGCCATCACGTGTAAATCCGCTGACTCCGGAAATCAATCAGCAGCTCACGGCAAAAATTGCCGAGTATCATGTGAAGGCACTGGATAAAATCGGTTCACTGTATTTCACAAAGGAGAACTATGATGATTTTTATTATGGAAAAGGGTCAACCTATCCGGATGTACAGGGATGCATAGGCATTTTGTTTGAGCAGGCTTCATCAAGGGGGCATGCACAGCAGACTTCCAATGGTATCCTGAGATTTCCTTTTACGATAAAAAATCAGTTTACCACTGCTTTGTCTACGCTGGATGCGGCAAAGGCATTGAGAAAGGAGCTGCTGAACTATCAGCGCGATTATTTTAAGATGACGGCCCAGGAAGGTGTGGCTGCTGTCAGCAAAGGATGGGTGATTGGTGATAAAAAAGACAGGGCGAGGTCAATGCATTTTGTGGAGATGTTGCTGCGCCATAAAATTGAAGTGTATGAATTGGGCGCATCTGTCAGCGCGGATGGATTCTCTTTTGAAAAAGAAGGAGCCTTTGTGGTGCCTTCTGCTCAGCAACAGTATAGATTGCTGAGAGGCATCTTTGACAAGACCCTCACGTATAAGGATAGTTTGTTTTATGATATTACTGCCTGGACGTTTCCGCTTGCTTTTGGTCTGCCTTATGCTGAATTGCCGGCGGCGAAATGGTCTCCGTCAATGATGGGGAAAAGGATGGAGCAGGCTCAGGGTCCGGTGGGCGGATTGTCGGCAAAAAGCGGTTATGCATACCTGTTTGAGTGGGATGAGTTGTATGCGCCACGTTTGCTTTTTGAATTGCTGCAACAGAATATCATGACGAAAGTATCGACAACAAAATTTGAGTCGATAGTTGGCGGTGTGAAAAAGCAGTTTAACTACGGGACGATCGTGATACCGGTGGGATTGCAGCAGATGGATCAGGAAAAATTATTTGGGGTGCTTAAGAATGCCGCTGAAAAAAACGGCATTGATATTTATCCCGTACAGACGGGTTTGGCCGCTGCCGGTGTTGATCTGGGCAGTTCAAAAATGGTTCCTGTCACAAAGCCAACGGTCGCAATGCTGACCGGGACGGGTGTTTCGGCTACTGATGCGGGTGAGTTCTGGCACCTGATGGACCAGCGTTTCAATATTCCGCTCACGCATCTTGATATCAATATTTTCAACAGGATTGAGTTGTCGAAATACAATGTGATTGTGCTGGTGAGCGGAAATTATGGTGAGGTGAACAAGGAAAAATTGCGTGTTTGGATTCAGGGTGGTGGTACGTTGATTTGCATGGAAGATGCTGTACAGTGGGCTGCAGAGGCAGGTATCACAGCAGTATCTTTCAAGAGGGTTAAATCGGCTGACAGTACGGGCAGTATGTTTTATGCCGATAAGGGCGAGCGTGATGGCGCGCAGCAAAACAATGGGGCAATTTTCCGGGCGTCTATTGATCTGACGCATCCACTTTCTTACGGATATCATTTGCCTTATATTGATCTTTTCAAGGCGGGCAAGACGTTTCCGGAGAGAAGTAAAAATGTATATGCAAATCCGATGGTGTATGGTGACAAGCCTTTGCAGAGTGGGTATATCAGTCGTGAAAATTACGGCGCGATAAAAAATTCAGCGGCTGTGGTGGTGAGTACGGTCGGTGCGGGGAGGGTGGTGTCGATAGCCGACAATCCAAATTTCCGTGCGTTCTGGCTGGGTGGTGCAAAGCTGATGATGAATGCTGTATTCTTTGGACGGATTATCGAGGCTTCTACCGGTCGCGCTGAATAATTTCACCCCCTTTTTTCGTTTTTTTCATCACTTTAAAGTGGGGAATTTGTGATTAATATATCTTTTTATCACAGGGCTCCTCTTTTCTTTTGTACTAATTTGCCTGTCAAATCATTTAATTACGCAGCTAAAATTTAAGTTATGATTAAGTTACAGGTGATAGGAAATCTTGGAAAAGATTGTGTGACCAATGCGGTCAATGGAAAGAATGTTATCAATTTCAATGTGGCGCATACTGAGAAGTTCAAGGATGCCCAGGGCAATCAGAAGGATAAGACCATCTGGGTGGATTGTGCATACTGGACGGATCGCACTGGCATAGCTCCTTATCTGAAGAAGGGTCAGCAGGTTTATGTAGAAGGTACTCCGGAGGTTCGCACCTATCCTAAAACGGATGGTACTACAGGCGCTTCTCTTACCCTGAGGGTTTTGAGTGTACAGTTGCTGGGTGGTCGTCCGGAGGGCAGTGGTCCGTCACAGTCTGGCTATAACAATTCGATGGCTTCAAATGGTCCGGTACCGGCGTCCAGTGATATGGCGATTGATGATCTCCCTTTTTAAGGCTGGCATAATCGGGACATGAAAAATTTTCACAAGTGCTCCTTTTCGGGGCACTTGTAGTTTTGTCCAGTCAATCAGCGGGTCAACGAATCAACGAATCAACCACTCAACGAATCAATCACTCAACGAATCAACTGATCAACCACTCAACAGGAAAGCATGGATAGACAACAACTATTCCCATATCAGCAGCTTTTTGACTTTACAACTGCCATCTTTCAGAAGATAGGTTGCAGTCCGGCAGAGTCTGCCACTGCTGCAGAAGCGTTGATAGCTGCGGATCTCCGCGGTATAGATTCACATGGGGTAGCTCGTCTCAGCGGCTACATCAGGTTATGGGAAGCGAAAAGGGTGAACGCAAAACCTGATATCAGCGTGGAGCATGAAACGCCATCGACGGCCGTGGTCAATGGTGACAGCGGTCTCGGACTGGTGGTGGCGCCTTATGCCATGAAGCTTGCAATATCAAAGGCGCGGAATGTTGGCACCGGCTGGGTAAGCGTAAACAATTCAAATCACTTCGGGATAGCGGGTTTTCACGCCATGATGGCCCTGGAGGAAGACATGATAGGCATCGCCATGACAAATGCCAGCGCCCTGGTGGCGCCGACGTTTTCGATAGAAAGAATGCTTGGCACGAATCCGATTTGTGTGGCGATTCCAGCAGGAGAAGAGCCGGCCTTTGTAGCGGACCTTGCGACGACCACCGCTGCAAACGGAAAACTAGAAATACTTCAGAGAAAAAATCAACCGGCCCCGGAAGGCTGGATACAGGACAAAGATGGAAATGTGTCGACCAATGCGCATGAACTGAAAACAGGTGGTGCCTTACTGCCGCTTGGCGGCGACAGGGAACATGGCAGTCACAAAGGCTATGCGCTGGGTGCGATCGTAGACATCTTTTCAGCGGTGCTGAGCGGTGCAAACTATGGTCCCTGGGTGCCGCCCTTCCCGGCCTATGTGCCGATGCCCGAAAATATGCCCGGCAAAGGGATTGGCCATTTTTTCGGCGCCATGCGCATCGATGCTTTCAGACCTGCGGCGGATTTTAAGATGCATATGGACAAATGGATTCATCGGTTCCGGTCAGCCAGATCCATTACGGGTCAGCCGGCAGTGGTCATACCCGGCGATCCTGAAAGAGAAGCAAACGCCGAAAGACTGCAAAACGGAATCCCGCTATTGCCGGCAGTTGTCAGCGATCTGAAAGTTCTGGCAGAAAGATTCGAAACCTCCTTTTAGTACTTTGCGGCTTCTTATCTTTGCAGCCCTTAATAATATTTGAAAATGAAAATTATGAAGTTCGGCGGCACCTCCGTAGGCAAGCCGGAACGCATGCACCAGGTATCGCAGCTGATTACAAAAGATGACGAACCAACCATCGTAGTTTTAAGCGCACTCAGCGGCACAACAAACGTGCTGGTGACCATCGGCGAATTGCTGAGCCGCGGCGAAAAGCAAAACGCGAAACAGCAGATCGACAAACTTCAGGATCACTACCAGGCATTCGTGAAAGATCTCGTGAAGAAAGAAGAGTCTCTAAAAAAAGCCCAGGCCATTATCACAGAACATTTTGAGTTTCTAAATATCATATTGCGCATTTCCTTCAACGAAGCACTCAACAAAGACATCCTCGCACAGGGCGAACTGCTGAGCACAAAATTGTTTTCTGTGTTTCTCGACGAACAGGGGATCGACCACCAATTGCTCCCGGCACTCGATTTCATGACGATCGATATGCACGATGAACCCCAGATAGGCAGCATAAAAGTGAAACTTTCGCAGCTGCTGAAACAATACTCCGGCAAAAAACTTTTTATCACGCAAGGATATATCTGCCGCAATGCAAGGGGAGAGGTTGATAACCTCAAAAGAGGTGGAAGTGACTACAGCGCATCACTGATAGCTGCGGCAGCAGGTGCCAGCGTCTGCGAAATATGGACAGACATCGACGGCATGCACAACAACGATCCACGCGTAGTAAATAAAACAGTACCCATCGAACAACTCAGTTTCGACGAAGCTGCTGAACTTGCATATTTCGGTGCAAAAATTCTTCACCCGGCTTCTATCTGGCCTGCACAGACATACAGCATCCCCGTAAGACTCCTGAACACCATGCAGCCATCAGCCAAAGGAACCCTGATTGTACAGGATGCGGGAAGTGTAGGCGTAAAGGCCATCGCAGCAAAAGACGGCATCATCGCCATCAAAATAAAAAGCAGCCGCATGCTGCTTGCTTATGGATTCCTGAGAAAGATATTTGAAGTCTTTGAAAAATACCGGACACCGATCGATATGGTCACCACCTCAGAAGTGGCGGTCTCCCTCACGATCGACAACAACACCCATCTCAAGGAAATCCTGAAAGAACTGCAGGCATTCGGAACAACTGAAATCGACGAGAACCAGACCATTGTTTCGATAGTGGGCAATGAACTCGCAAAAACAGAAGTTGTGCTCGCAAAATTGTTTGAGTCAATCAAGGAAATTCCGGTGCGTATGGTCAGCTATGGCGGAAGTCCGCATAATATTTCACTCTTGATACCATCGGCGTCAAAAACAAAAACATTGCAGCTGCTCAACAGCGGATTGTTCGGACTCAGTTAACCGGCATTCTTCTTCTTTCTGCGCATCTCCCGAACCTTCACCCGCTGTTCAGGGGTGAGCGTAGAGTCTATTTTCTGCAAATGAACTGACTGCAGTTCACGCAGCTTTTGTTTGCGATCTGTAGCAGTCAGCGCAGTATCTTTTTCGAGCTCAGCGCGCTTCGCCTTGAACTCTTTCTGTTCTGCTTTCATTTCCTTGTTCTGCTTTCTGGAAAGTCCAAGCTCGTCTTTGAGTTTGACTTTTTCCGCACGCGTAGCGGGAGTTTTGTATCTTATCGTGTCCCTTTTTTCCTTCGCATACCCTGAGGCAGTCAACACCAGCACCAAAGCTGAGATCGCCAGAATTTTCTTCATTTTACCGGTTTTTGTGACAGATAGACTGGCGACTGGACGAAAAGTTTAAAGGTTCGAAAAGTCGCTGATGAGATCATTCAGCTTAGACTCCATTCCATAAAATCCGGCCAGCCTGCGGATAACGGCCTCCACAACTGCATCAGGACAGGATGCGCCACTGGTCAGCAATATGTTTACAGGTGTATGCTGAGGCAGATAAGGGCAGGTGAGCAATTCTTCCTTTTTATGAAAATTGAAATGGATGACACTCTCAGGCGTAAGCAGCTTTTCATCTCCGCTGATAAAATAAGTTGGCAGTTTCTCTTCGCACAGTTCTACGAGGTGCGTGGTGTTGGATGAATTATAACCACCCACCACGATAGCTAGATCCGCAGCCGTTTTGAGTAAGCCGGTCACTGCAGTCTGATTGTCGTTGGTTGCATAACAAAGCGTATCCCTCGTATCTGCAAATCGTTCTGCAACATTTTCCTCGCTTAAATTAAAATGCGCAATCATCGTTTCGCGCAAAAAATCAGAAATAGCCTGCGTATCGCTCGCCAGTTGCGTGGTCTGGTTTACAACGCCGATCCGCTGCAAATCTTTTTCCGGATCAAAACCCTCGGAAAAACGGCTACGGAAAATCTTGTAAAATTCTTCCTTCGTTTTTTCTCCCTTGATAAAACCTGCCAACATGATCGCATCATTCATATCATTGACGACAACAGCAGGAGTATTGGAAGACGCATGAGAAAAGGTTGCCCTGGTCTCTTCGTGTTTCGGTTTGCCGTGGATAACGATACTGTAATTTTTTCCTGCCAGCTGTTCACTTCTGTTCCATACCTTTTCTACAAAAGGGCAGGTGGTATTGTATTTCTCTATTGAAATGCCTTTTGCCTGAAGCATCTGCGCCATTGGAATGGTGGTACCAAAAGCAGGAATGAGTACAATATCATCACTTCCGATCTCATCGAAAGAAATGAGTTGCCTGCCCTGCGTATCCTGGAGAAATTTTATTCCTTTGTTCAGAAGATCTGCATTGACCTGAGGATTGTGAATCATCTCACTGAGCAGAAAAATTCGCTTTCCCGGATTTTCGTCCACAGTGCGAAAAGCAATTTCGATCGCATTTTCAACACCGTAGCAAAAGCCGAAATGCCTTGCCAGGTGGATTCTCAGTGGCCCGAGATCCAGCAGCGTAGGGGAAAAATCTTTTTTGAGCTTGTCCTGCTGCCGGCGCGCATTTTTTACTGCGCTGATAAGGCTGCTTCGGTAAAAGGTGGGGACGTTAAAAGTCTTCATACACAATTCCTGGTATAGCTACAAAGTTAAGCATAAGGAATTTAGCTGACGACACCCCTATGATGAGATGTAGGATAAAAAGTTAGGATAAGGTTTTCAGGGGATCCTGGATTTACGGTTTAGGACTCGGATTCCTGGGTTTTCAAAGGGTTAGGATCAAATAATCAGTTTCGATAAGTGCCTTAGTTAAAAACGGGCCTTTCGGTGTAATTCTATTTAGGGAAAAGGATTTTAAAAAGAAAGTTGACTGACATTGGACTTGCCCGGATTTCATAGAATATTGAAAAAGTTTCTGGACGGTTATTTAGGACATTGGATGGTTTGTGAGGTTGCTAATCCTCGTCAATCAACTTCTAAAACAAAACTAAATGTTAACAAGTATGTGGACAAGAGCATATCTGCTCAATTTTAATTATACGGTTTTTACCAACGCGATCGTAAAATATACCACATCTGGTAGGAAACGCCACGTAATATCACCTCGTACAGCTACTAGCAATAAATGGTAGGTGGTATATTCCGAAATAACATAATTTCGTAATAATACGATAGTAGATGTGCTGAATTTTTATTCACTTTGCAGTAAGGCGTAAACTCGTGCCTTATGATGCCTAACCAATAAAGATCCGTATGAAAAAGCTAGACCCGACAAAACCCATTAAAGTTGCCATTGCAGATGATCATGCTCTTTTCCGGGCTGGAGTCAAAACTGCCCTTGCCGCAAGAAAAGACATCGAGATGATTGCAGAAGCCGATAATGGCATGCAGCTCCTCAACCTTCTCAAACATATTGAACCGGATGTAATCCTTCTTGATATTCAGATGCCTATAATGGATGGAATCACCACGTTGCCGGAAATAAGGAAACTTTACCCGGACATTAAAGTGATCATTCTCTCAATGCACAACGACCATTCGATGATTTCAAGGCTGATGGAAATTGGTGCAAACTCCTTTCTCACCAAGAATTCAGACAGTGAGACCATCTACCAGGCCATAAAAACCTGTTTTGAACAGGAGTTTTTCTTTAATGAGCTGACCAACAAGGCGCTTTTGAGCGGCCTGCGC